>JALOMC010000038.1 GCA_025455665.1 Chitinophagaceae bacterium
CAAAGCTTTTTTAAACTCCGACAGTTATCAGCTCATTTTTTCGGACACACCGGGTATCATAGAGCCGCAGTACAAGCTGCACGAGAAAATGATGCGGCAAGTAAAAAGCGCCATGGAAGATGCCGATGTGGCCCTGCTGGTGTACGATGCTACCGATGAGCAGCCGCAAGAAGCGCAGGCTTTTTTTGCGCAGCTGCGCTTGAAAGTGCCGGCTATAGTTTTGGTAAACAAAACAGATGCCTGTGCCGAGGTGGTGTGGCAGGCGGCTGTAGCTCATTTTCAGGAAGCTGGCAGTTACAAGGCGGTCATTCCGGTATCGGCCCTCAAAGGGCAGGGGCTGGATGTGCTGCTGCAGCAACTGCTGGCGCTGGTGCCTGAAGGGGCGCCTTTTTTCGACAGCGAAGACCTGAGCGACCTGCCCACCCGCTTTTTTGTGTCGGAGCTGATAAGAGAAAAAATATTTGAGCTGTACCACCAGGAGATACCCTACCAAACCACCGTGCTGGTGCAGGAGTTTCAGGAAAAAACGACCCTGACCAAAATACGGGCTGATGTGATTGTGCACCGCGATACGCAGAAGTCCATCATCATTGGCGACAAGGGCAGTATGATAAAGGAACTGGGCACCCGCAGCCGACAGGCCATCGAGCAGTTTTTGGGCCGCAAGGTGTTTTTGGAATTGTTTGTAAAAGTGCGCCCCCGCTGGCGTGACCAGGATGTTTTTTTGAGGGAATACGGATATGAATAGGCAGCCGCAAATAAATGGTACCTTGTACGGCGTCCACCAATATGGGCTGCCCGGGGTAGCAATGTGCCTTGCCGGCCGTAGCGGCCTGCCGCAGCCCGCCTTAAAACAACACCTGCTTATGAAACGCCTGCTTGTACTGCTGATGATAGTGGCGCCGGGCTTGCTGCTTGCCCAGCAGCCGGTGCGCATCGAAATGGGAACGGTGATGAATGCGGCCGGCCAACCGGTCAGCGATGGGGCCATGGTATATGGCGCCGAGTCGCTCAAAAAAAACGTGACCTACAATGATGTGAAAGGCAGTCCTTTTTTCAACGATACGTTTCGCATTTCGCTGCTGTATGATGCCAATAACAAACTGATTGGCCGGGCCCTTAGCCGGATCAATTTTTTTAATAACCAATTACACTACCGCGATCAGGCGGGCAATGAACTGACGCTGGCACCCGATGCCATCCGTAAGGTGCAGTATGTCGATCGATTCAATGAAAGCATCGTATTGGAAGAGTATGTGTCCGATATTACTGCCATCAATCAAAAGCAGGGCAAGCCGGTATATGTGCAGGTGCTGAACAGTGGCGATACCCGCCTGCTGCGCTTTCAAAGCAAATACCTCAGCACCTACGACTCGCTGATGGGGCAGTTCAAGCGCTACATGTTTGCCCGTCGGGTAGACTATTATTTACAGCGACAACAAAGTGTAGAGCCGCTGCGCAAGTTTAGCAAAGAGCGGATACTGGCATTTACCCGGCAGGAAGAAGCACTGACAGCGCTGGCTACCCGCGAAAAACTGGATTTTAAAAAGGAAGAAGATGTGGCTCGCCTGCTGCAATTGTTTTACAACAAGCCGGCGCAGTAACCCCATTTTTTTTGAAAACAATACAATGAGTTATACAGTCGCCATCGTAGGAAGGCCCAACGTAGGGAAGAGTACATTTTTCAATCGCCTGCTGGAAACCCGCAAGGCCATTGTAGACGACATCAGTGGCGTGACCCGCGACCGTCAGTATGGCGTGGCCGATTGGGCCGGCAAGTCATTCAATGTGATTGATACCGGCGGCTTTGTGCCCGATAGTGAAGACGTGTTTGAGCGGGAAATAGCCCGGCAGGTAAAAATAGCCGTGGAAGAAGCCAATGCACTCGTGTTTATGACCGATGCGGCTACCGGCGTGACAGACCTCGACGAATCGATGGCTGACATCTTGCGCCGCACGACAAAACCGGTTTTTTTGGCCGTGAATAAAGTAGACAACTACGATCGGCAAATATTGGCTACCGAGTTTTATGCCATGGGCTTCGAGCACATCTTTTTTATTAGTAGCATGAGTGGCAGCGGTACCGGCGAACTGCTGGATGCCGTGACGGCCAACATGACCGAGGAAGACTCGGAAGAAGTGACAGAGCAAGATGCGCTGCCCAAAATAGCCATCATAGGCCAGCCCAATGTGGGCAAAAGCAGCCTGCTGAATGCGCTGGTGGGGCAGGAGCGAACCATTGTGAGTGACATTGCCGGTACCACCCGCGATAGTATTCACACGCACTACAACCTGTTTCAGAAGGAGTTTGTACTGATTGATACCGCCGGTATACGCCGCAAAACCAAGGTGCACGAAGACCTGGAATTTTACTCTGTCATCCGGGCTATCAAAGCCATTGACGAAGCCGATGTGTGCCTGCTGCTGCTGGATGCGGAAAAAGGCATCACGGCGCAAGACCTGAAAATTTTTAGCCTGGCAGCTACCAAGGGCAAGGGCATACTGGTGCTGGTAAATAAGTGGGACCTGGTAGAAAAAGAAACCAATACGGCCCGCGACTATGAGCGGCAGCTGAAAGAGAAAATGGCGCCTTTCAATGACGTGCCGATTATTTTCATCAGTGCCAAAGAAAAGACCCGCATTTTCAAGGCCATGGAAGTGGCGCTGGAGGTGAATGAAAGCCGCCAGCGCAAAATCCCGACATCGCAGCTGAACGATATTATGCTGAAAGCCATTGATGCTTACCGGCCACCTATGATTCGCGGCAACCTGATCCGTATCAAGTACGTAACGCAGCTGCCTACCCGGGTACCGTCCTTTGCGTTTTTCAGTAATCACCCCGATGATATAAAAACGCCGTATAAAAACTACCTCGAAAACCAATTGCGGAAGCACTTCAATTTCAGCGGGGTGCCGTTGCGCATTTTTTTCCGAAAGAGCTAATTGATTGTTTCACTATGTCGTCCGCTACTGTAGCTGCCAAATTAGAGGTATGCGCATTTGGCATTCATAGCTGTGAAATAGCACAGCGGGCCGGCGCCGCCCGTGTAGAACTGTGCGACAACCCCACCGATGGTGGCACTACGCCTTCATACGGCTGCATCCGGCAGGCACGGGAGTTGCTTAGCATCGATTTGTACCCCATCATCCGGCCACGCAGCATGAACTATTGGTACGACGAGCAGGAGTGGGCCATGATATTGCACGATGTACGCATGTGCAAGGAACTGGGGTGCGATGGCATTTCGGTTGGTATTTCGCTGCAAGATGGGCGGGTAGATGTAGAGCGAATGAAGCGACTGGTAGAGCTATCTTATCCCATGGGTGTGACCAGCAATAGGGTGATAGATGCAGCGCCCGATGTGTTTGAAGCGCTGGAAGACCTGATAGCAGCTGGCTGCGAAAGGGTGCTCACCTCTGGGCAGGCATCATCGGCTCCGGAAGGGGCGGCGGTACTGGCACAACTGGTGGCACAGGCAGCCGATCGCATCATTGTAATGCCGGGTGCCGGTGTACGGGCCTCTAACATATCGGCTTTGCGGGCTGCTACCGGTGCTACCGAATTTCATAGCTCGGCCAGGCTGCAGGCGCCCAACCTGGTGAGCAGCACCAATGAGCGGGTGCTGGATGCCGGCACTTATTGGGTGGCCGATGAAGCAGAGCTGAGAGCCATGGTACAAGCTTTGCAATAGTTCTACTGGCGGCTTTTTTGCTTTTCAAAATGCTGCTATCTTTTGCCTTATGAAACTGCTGCGTAAGGCAGTACTGCGCATATTGGCCGTATTGGCGCTGCTGCTACTGCTATTTTTTTTGTTTGTACCCCGCTATATCGATCGTAGCAAAAACCGGTCGACAGCCAAGGGCCCGTTTGAGCGGGTATCATGGTACGATTCGCTGCCGTTTATTGCCGATTTGCATTGCGACGCCCTGTTGTGGGATCGGCGCCTGGACAAGCCGCACAGTTATGGCCATGTAGACCTGCCACGCATGCAGGAAGCCAACATGGCCTTTCAAGTGTTTACAGTAGTTAGTAAAGTACCAGCGGGTATTAACATTGAGTCTAACAATGAACACAGCGATCAGATAGGCTGGCTCCATTTTGCACAGCTGCAGCCGCCAGGCTGGTGGTGGAGTGTGCAGCAGCGGGCGCTGGGCCAGTGTGCAGTACTGCAGCGCCTGGCCGCCAATGAAGACAATCAGTTCAGGCTCATTACCAGCCGGCATCAATTGCAACAGTTTGTGGCAGACCGTGCCGGGCGCCCATCACTGATGGCAGGTATGCTGGGGCTGGAAGGGGCCCACTGCCTGGAAGACGGACTGGCCAGTCTTGACTTGTTTTACCAGGCAGGAGTTCGTTACATCGGGCTCACCCATTTTTTCGATAATGAGTGGGCCGGTTCGGCGCATGGTGAAAAAAAAGCCGGACTTACTGCCAAAGGGCGCCAGCTATTAAAGCGGATGGAGCAATTAGGGATCATGGTAGATCTGGCACATGCATCGCCCGCTACTATTGATGATGTGCTCACCAGCTTTAAAGGAGGTATTCTGGTATCGCATACTGGCGTGCAAGGCGTGTGCAATAACCGGCGCAATTTATCAGACAAGCACCTGGATATGATTGGCAAGCGGGGTGGCCTGGTAGGTATTGGCCTGTGGGAAACGGCCGTGTGCGGAAAGGATGCGGCTGCTACCGCTCGTTCTATCAGATATGTGGCCAACCGCATTGGGGTAGATAAGGTAGCGCTGGGCAGCGATTGGGACGGGGCTTTTGAAATGCACTTTGATGTGACCGGCACGCCACTGCTGGTACAGGCCTTGCTCAATGAGGGTTTTTCACGCCGGGAAATAGGACGCATTATGGGCGAAAACATCCGCGATTTCATGCTGCGGCATTTGCCAGCCCGCTAGCAAATGCGCTGGTAGCAAGGCATGGCACTGCCAGCCACATGCCAAACAGGTATAAGAAAAAAGCCTCTGAAAGTATTGGCTGCCGGGAAAAAGCCTACCTTTAGTGTTGCAACGTTGCTTGATTTGGCTGGCAATTGGCAAAAAAGTATCGGGTACGTTGCGGGGGTTAATCGGGGTTTCAATGACGGTATCACGTGCAGGGTTTCCCTGTCATGGCAGATGGCATATTCCGTATATCCCTACTGGAAACATGCAGAAAATTTGAAGGCCATGAAAATTACATGCAGTCATCTGCCGCAAAACTGGGAAGGGCCTTCTGGTGTGCACAGTGCTGTAGCCGCCGACGACCAGGCACAGCTGGTGCTGGTGTTTGGCACGGTAGGCATGCTGCAGCGCCCCGAACTGGCACAGTACCTCCGATCCTGCTATCCGCAGGCACAAATAGCTTATGCCTCTACTGCCGGCGAAATATTTTGCGACGAAGTGTTGGAGCATTCGGTTGTGATCAATGCGCTGCGCTTTGACCAGACACAAGTAGAAGCCAAAGCTGTAAACGTAGCCGACTTTCCTGACAGCTATTCTGCCGGCAAACACCTGCGGTCGCAATTTGCCGATGAGGGACTTCAACTGCTGTTTGTACTGAGCGATGGTACGCTGGTGAATGGCAGCGACCTGGTGAAGGGATTGAATGAAGGCAGCGATGCCGATGTACTGATAACAGGTGGCCTGGCGGGTGATGATGCACAGTTTAAACAAACCCTGACCGGCCTGAATGAGGCAATTGTTCCGGGTATGATTGTAGCCATTGGCCTGTATGGCCAACGCCTGCAAATAGGGCATGGCTCTATGGGTGGCTGGGATGAGTTTGGTCCGCTACGCTGTATCACCCGTTCGCACAAGAATGAGTTGTTTGAAGTAGATGGCAAAAATGCCCTCGATCTGTACAAAGCTTATCTCGGTGCATTTTCAAAAGAGCTTCCTAAATCAGCGCTGTTGTTTCCGCTTTCGCTGCAAGAAAATGGCAGCCAGCACAAGCTGGTGCGCACCATTTTGCAAATAGATGAAGAAAAAAAATCGATGCTGTTTGCCGGCAACATGCCCGAAGGCAGCCATGTGCGCCTGATGAAGGCCAATTTCGACCGATTGATTGAGGCAGCAGACGCTGCCGCCGCCAGCACCCTGGGCCAGGCAGAGCATCCACCGGTTTTTGCGGTACTGGTAAGCTGCGTGGGCCGCAGGCTGATACTGCAGGAGCGGGTGTATGAAGAAGTAAAGGCGGCCCGCCGCCGATTGGGCCAATCCTGCGTTATCAGTGGCTTTTATTCTTATGGCGAAATCTCACCGTTCCATTCATTGAATGATGGTTGCGAACTACATAACCAAACCATGACGATCACCACACTGGCAGAAGTTTAGTGCCGGCTAAACCTTAACTTGTACTCACCACTTATGAAGCTGAACAAAGAATCGCTGACACTGCAGCCCTTGCTGGCAGCCCAGATAGAAAAATACCTGGGAGGGGAGATTAATGAGGAGAACCTGCAAAAATTTATCTCAGTGGTCAGCGAAACCTATCGCTGGTTCGAACGGGATAAGAAGATATCTGAGCACGCCTTTTCAGTAAGCGAAAACGAATACCAGGAAGTATTGGGCAATATGAAAACGCAAAACGACATCATCAAAGAATCGGTGTCGAAATTGCGGGAAGCTATTTTGTCTATCGACCCGGGCGCCGGCTTTTTGTTTGAAAATGATGAACCGGAAATTCTGAATATCATCAGCTATCTCAGCTCTCAAATCAGTATCCGGCGAGAGCTGGAACTGGAGTTGATAGAGTCGAAAGACGCGGCAGAAGCTGCAGCCAAAGCCAAGTCCGATTTTCTGTCGGTAATGAGTCATGAGATCAAAACACCACTCAACGCCATCATTGGGTTGTCGCACTTGCTTATGCAGGATACCTTTCCGCCTACACAAGCTAAAAATATTGCTACCCTGCATGCAGCTGCCGAAAATCTGCTGCGGTTGATAAACGACATACTCGACTTTAATAAAATAGAAGAAGGTAAAATAGTACTGAGCGAACGCAGCGTGGATTTGAAAGTGCAGCTGACCCAACTGAAAAATACCCACCTGCTAAGGGCCGAAGAAAAGGAGAACCATATCAAACTATTGCTCGACCCCGATTTGCCAAAGCGGGTGATGGTAGATGACACCCGGTTGAATCAGGTATTGCACAATCTGGTATCGAACGCAGTTAAGTTTACCAGCAATGGCACCATCACTATTCAGGCGTCGGTAGAGCGACAAACACCCAGCAAGATCGATGTGCTGTTCTCGGTAAAAGATACAGGCATTGGCATCGAACCGGAAAAGCACAGCCAGATTTTCGAGCACTTCACCCAGGCCGATAGTAACATTACCCGGAAGTATGGTGGCTCTGGTCTTGGCCTTTCAATTGTGAAAAGAATTTTGCAACTGATGGGTAGTGAAATAAAGCTGCAAAGCGAACCCAACCGGGGCTCTGAATTTCATTTTACGCTTTCGCTGAAAAAGTCGGTAGAGTCGGTAGAAGAGCCGGTGACGACCCGCTTCAATGAGTCGTTCAATCTTTCTGGCATCTCGGTGTTGATAGTCGATGATATTGAATTTAATATCATGGTGGCGGAGCAAATGCTGGCATCGTGCCAGGCGGGTACCGATCATGCCCGAAATGGTGAAGAAGCCATTGCCAAAATGAAAAGCAGCAAGTACGATCTGGTACTGATGGATTTGCAGATGCCGGTGCTGGACGGATTTAAAGCGACCATGCAAATCCGGCGCTTTGATGAAGCAACTCCCATTATTGCACTAACCGCTTCATCTGATACTTCGGTGCTTTCGCGTTGTAAAGATGTGGGTATGAATGACTACCTGATGAAGCCTTTTAATCCCAGCGACTTTTTCAACATGGTGCTGCAATACACCAAGGGGCAGGAGGCGGCCTCCTGATCAGGCAAATAAGTCAGCAGCTGCCTCCAGCTTCTCCATAGTGCCGATGTCGATGAACTTCGACTGGCTGTGGTCAAATGCTGTGATCTTGTACTGGTTGCACACGGCCAGGTACACATCTACCATAGAAAACTTGCCTGAAAATGGCAAATGCCTGAAGATGCTTTCTTGTATCACATGTATACCAGAAAAAGCTTTTTCTTCAATTAGAGCAGATGTTGATCGGGGTTGCCTGGTTTCGCCGGTTTTTTTGTTGCGCCAGCCACACAGCCGTCCGTCGTCATCAAATAAAAAGCAACGGCTCGATTCGCGGTCGGTCACGGCCAGGGTAGCGTCAGCGCCCGTTTGGGCGTGCTGTGCCAGCAAGGCATTCAGTGGCAAATCAGTCAGGATGTCTGCATTCATCAGCAGGACGGTACGGGCCTCGCCAAATAACGACACGGCCTTTTGCAAGCCACCACCCGTTTCCAACACAGCATCGCTTTCATTGCTGATGTGCACTGCTGAGCCCCAGCCGCTGTGCTGCTGCACGGCTGCTATAATCTGATCGGCAAAGTGGTGCACATTCACAACCACTTTGTAAATACCAGCCTGCTGCAGGTATTCAATATTGCGTTGCAGCACGGGTTTGCCATTTACCACCGCCAGTGCTTTGGGGTGATGATCGGTCCACGGTTTCAAACGGGTACCAAGGCCGGCGGCCAGTATCATTGCAATCATCAGGGCTGTATTTGTTTTACCAAAAAACGCCGCCTCATGGCGTGCATGATGCGGTAGTTGAGATGGGCTTACCGCACCCAATTATCTGCATTCAGATGCTGCACTACCGTTTTTACCCGGTATTTGTTGCGCAAGTGGCGGGCGGTTTGCTCGGCTGCGTACACGCTGCGGTGCTGCCCACCGGTACAGCCAAAGTTAATCATCAACTTACTGAAGCCTCTTTTGATATATTCTTCCACTGTGATGTCTACCAGGTCCCACACACTATTCAAAAATTCGGGCATGCGTGTTTTTTGCTCCAGGTAGTCCATTACTTCCTTGTCGCGGCCGGTCAGTTGCTTGTACTCATCCACACGGCCCGGGTTCAGAATGCCACGCATATCGAATACAAAGCCCCCGCCATTTTCACTTTCATCCTCGGGGTAGCCATTCTTTTTGAAGCTGAAGCTGCTGACGTGCACCACCAACGGCGTATCATCGTTGGCTTTGGGCGGATCGAAGCGGGCAATGATCTCGTCGCTTACCAATACATTCAGCATCCGCTTAAACTCTGGCACGTGGATGGCCAGCGGCCGGTGTTCGATGAACCATTTGAGGTTGCGCAGCGCCAGCGGAATGCTGCTCAGGAACTGCGCTTTGCGTTCGAAAAGACCGCGGAAACCATAAGCCCCCAGCACCTGCAACAGCCGGATAAGCACGTAGCCATAATACTGCGATACAAAAATGCCGCGATCAATTTTGTGTTGCAATACTTCCTCCAGTGCTTGCATGTAATGCTCCAGCAGATCTTGCTTCCACGCATCGGGCAGGTCGGCCCGTGCCTGCCATATCATGCTGGCTGCATCGTACTGCGGGGCGCCTCTCATACCGCCCTGGTAGTCTATAAAATACGGACGGTCGTTGTTGATGATGATATTGCGGCTTTGAAAGTCGCGGAACATGAAAAACTTGTATTCCGTATGCGTCAGGTAGGTGGCCAGCGCTTCAAAATCGTCTATCATGGCCTGCTTATCGTACGGCTGCTGCAGCGCATCCAAAAAGTAGTACTTGAAGTACAGCAGGTCGCTGAGGATGGCCTGCTTGCCAAACTCTTTGGCTGTAATACAGCGGCTGTAGTCCAGCCCCTCGTGCCCTTTTACCTGCAGCTGGGCCAGGCAGGTAAGGCTGGCTGCAAACAGCCCTTTTACATGGTCGGTGTAGCCAAGTTCTTCCAGCTTGTTCAGCAGGCTTTCGCTGCCGAGGTCGGTTTGCAAATAGGCGTTGCCCGCTTCATTTACTGCCACCACAGCCGGCACCGGCAGGCCCTGTGCATGAAAATGGCGACTGAAGTAGAGGAAAGTGTCGTTTTCCTTCAGGTTCAGGTTGTAGGTGCCTATCAGCGTTTGGTCGCCATGGTAAATGCGGTAGTAGCGGCGGTCACTGCCACTTTGCGGTAGTAGTTCTATGCGGTCGGGCGGCGCCCCCAGGGCACTGCTGGCAAGGCTTTCAATCGTTTCAATATGGGTGGCCATGTCTGCGTTGGGTCAAAAAACGAAAATACCGGAATCTGAATTTGGCCATTTGAATTGGCCACCTATTTTTGCACAGCAAATGAAAAATCAATTCGTACATCTCCATCACCATCATACTTGCCTCCACGGGTAAGCCGGTGTTGTTGTGTACGTAGTAAAATAACACATTGAAAAAGGGCTTACCGCAAGGGTAGGCCCTTTTTGTTTGGGCCTTACTGCCGGTGGGCTCCACGCTCAAACACCACAAAGGCACCACAGGTGCCAAAAATGAACCAAGCGATGAAACTGAAAATTGCAATCCAGAAATCAGGCAGATTGTACGAAGACAGCATCAAACTGCTGAAAGACTGTGGCATTGGCGTACGCAATGGCGTAAACAAGCTGAAGGCGGAAGCCGAAAACTTTCCGTTGGAAGTATATTTTCTACGTGATGATGATATACCGCAGTATGTAGCCGATAAGGTGGCTGACATAGGCATTGTGGGCGAAAACGTGCTGTACGAAAAGCGCAAGACGGTGACCGTGGTAGAAAAACTGGGCTTTGGCAAATGCCGATTGGCAGTAGGCATCGGCAAAGAGGAAACGTATACGGGGCCGGCGTTCTTGCAAGGTAAAACCATTGCTACTTCTTACCCGGTGCTGGTACAGCAGTTTCTGGATACACATGGCATCAATGCCGAGATACACGAAATCAGCGGCAGTGTGGAGATTGCTCCCGGCATTGGCCTGAGCGATGCCATAGTTGACCTGGTCAGCAGCGGTAGCACCCTGTTTATGAATGGCCTCAAAGAAGCAGAGACCATTTTGAAAAGCGAAGCGGTGCTGGTGCGCAACAACGAGCTGGACGAAGAAAAGCTTGCCATATTGGCCAAACTGCTGTTTCGCATTCAGGCAGTAAAGAAAGCCAAGAACAACAAATACATTTTGCTGAATGCCCCCAACGATCGGCTGCAGGAAATCATCGCCTTGCTGCCCGGCATGAAAAGTCCTACCGTGCTGCCGCTGGCCGAAAGTGGCTGGAGTAGTGTGCACAGCGTACTGGACGAGAATGATTTTTGGAACATCATTGAGCAATTGAAAGAGCGGGGCGCACAAGGGATCCTGGTCATCCCCATCGAAAAAATGATCGTGTGAGAACAGCAACGCCGCTGTTGCTGTTGTGAAAAACAGAATTGAATCAAATGAGAGTTATTGAAAATCCTGCGAGGAGTGAGTGGCCTCAGCTATTGGAGCGGCCGGTGATGAACCTGGCTGACATTTTTAGCAAGGTGCAGCCGGTGATGGAAGCGGTGCATACAGGTGGCGATGCTGCCGTGCTGCAATACACCGAAAAGTTTGATGGAGTAGTGCTGCCAGCGCTGGCCGTGAGCCCCGAAGAGCAGGCAGCAGCACAATGGCAATTGACAGATGCGCTGAAAGCAGCTATTCAACAGGCAGCAGCCAACATCCGCACTTTTCATGAAAGGCAGTTGAGTATACCCGAGGCCATTGAAACCATGCCGGGCGTTCGCTGCTGGCGCAAAAGCGTGGGCATTGAGCAAGTAGGTATTTACATTCCTGGTGGTACAGCGCCGTTGTTTTCTACCGTGCTCATGTTAGCCATACCTGCGGTGCTGGCTGGTTGCAAAAACATCGTGCTGGTATCGCCACCGCAAAAGGATGGCTCCTTGCATCCGGCGGTGCTGTATGCAGCGCAG
>JALOMC010000339.1 GCA_025455665.1 Chitinophagaceae bacterium
CAGATTACTTTTTAGGACAGGTATTCAACCCCACGAGGCTGTACAGCGGGCAGAAGCTGATGAGGCTGGTGGCCAGAAAAATGCCGCCCAGCACCAGCAGTACTAGTCCCAGGGTACCTGTAACGGTGCCGGTGAAATACAACACTGAAAACAATGCTGCCAGTACAATGCGAATGACGCGGTCGGTGGCGCCCATGTTCTTTTTCATGATGAGAGAAGTTGATAAAGGTGAAAGAAATGATTTAGTGACGAGCAGATTGGATGAGCACAGCCAGCCCCCAGGCAGCCAGTACACAGAGCACACATACCACGCCCAATCGCATCCACTTGCTTTTCATGCAGTAAAACTAGCAGGCACCCCGGCCTGCAAATGGTGACCAGCGTCACCAGTGCTACAAAATTTCGATGCGCCCCTCGCCCTGCTTGATTTTACCCTCCTGCTCCAGTCGCTTCATCACCCGGGTCACCACTTCGCGGGCTGTGCCCAGGTCTTGCGCTATCTGCCGGTGGCGCAGCTGTAGCACGGCTTCGCTTTTCAGGCGGCTCTTTTCTCGCAGGTACTGCAGCACCCGCTGGTCCAGCCGGCCGAAGAGCAGCGCATTAATGGTATCGATGAGCTCGGCATAGCGCTGATTGTACTGGTGAAAAAACAACAGGTTGATACGCGGATGCTGCGTGACCCACTGCCGCAGCTGCGCTACCGGCAGTAGCCACAGGGTAGTATCTTCTTCGGCCACGGCTACTATTTTGCTGGGCTCGTCGCCCATGCCGGCCGCAAAGCTCATCACGCAGCTTTCGGCCGGGCGGATGTAGTACAGCAGCAACTCTTTGTCTTCGGCTTTGGTAAATACTTTGACCGTGCCGAACAGCACCAGTGGCACCACCTTTACAAACTGTCCTTCGCGTACCAATGTGGTGCCTGCCGGTGCTTCTACGTACTGCCCGTGTTGCTCAATAGCATCGAGCAGCTCGGGGCCCAGCAAGGCATAGGTAGAACGAAGCAAGGCAGGTGCAGACATAGCAGACGTTTGATGAACCAACAGGTAGCCACAATGATAGTGCATTTGGCCCGGCGCTGCACGGTGGCCCATGGGCTGCAGGATGCGGAAGGCGCCTCGACTCGGTCGAGGCGGCCCCGGCCCCCAAGGCCGGGGCGGTAGCGATAGCGGACCCTGTAGCAGCCTGTACTGCTGCCGGGGCCTGCACTGCCGATGACAGCCCCCACTTATCTTTAGCCGGCAAGGGCCGGGTGCCTTTGGCAAACTAAAAGGCAACAATACAACCAACCAACGCATGAAAAAGCTTGCTTGTGTGGCCACCCTGGCCACCACTGCCCTGCTGCTGCAGGCACAGCCCCATACCAACCACCGCTCGGTGCCCGGCACTGCCCGCCTGGCGGCGTATCAGCAGCACGAAGCGCTGAGCCAATCATCGCCGTACAAAAACATTGGCTGGCGGCAAACAGGCCCCAACTACATCAGCGGACGTGTAACCGATGTGTGGGGCATACCCGGAAATAAACAAATAATGTATGCGGCCAAAGCCACCAGCGGCTTGTGGAAGACCACCGATGCCGGCCTGACGTGGCAGCCACTTTTCGACAAGCAGCCCACGCTGAACATGGGCACCATGGCCATTGCACAGAGCAATCACAACATCCTGTACGCCGGCACCGGCGAGGCCAATATTTTCAGGGCATCGCTGCCGGGTGTAGGCATATTCAAAAGCATGGACGCAGGTAAAACATGGCAGCATGTTGGCCTTCAAAACACCGGTACCATTTCAAGGGTAGTGATTCATCCCACCAACCCCGATGTGGTGTATGTAGCCGCCGGCGGCCACGAGTGGAGCCACAACCCCGACCGCGGCGTGTACATGACGGCCGACGGCGGCAAAACATGGAAACGAATATTGGCAGAAGGCGCTGCCAGCGGCTGCAACGACCTGCTGATGGACCCCAACGACCCGAACACTTTGTACGCCAGCATGTGGAACCGCATACGCAAACGCTGGAGCGACCCCGTGCCCGAAGATGGCGACTACCTGTACAAAAGCACCGACGCCGGCAAAACCTGGAAACGCCTGACCAATGGCCTGCCCGATACCAAATACACCGGCCGCATTGGCCTGGCCATGAGCAAAAAAAACAGCAACGTGCTGTACGCATTTGTAGACAACCACACGCCCAAGCGAGACCCCAAACCGGGTGAGCTGGACCCCTACGGACGGCCCATTCAAATCATACCCATGGGTGTGCAAGTGTGGCGTAGCAACGACAAAGGCGAAAGCTGGGCCAAAGTGAGCACGGAAGATGAAAAGCTGGAACGCTTTGCCGGCACGTACGGCTGGGTATTCAGCCAAATACGGGTAGACCCCAACGATGAAAACACCGTGTACATCATGGGCGTACCCTTTGCCAAAAGCACCGATGGCGGCAAAACCTTTAAAACCATTGTGACCTGGGGCAAAGACTACAAAGGCGATGCCGTGCACGGCGACCACCATGCCCTGTGGATAGACCCCACGAACAGCAACTACCTCATTAATGGCAGCGATGGCGGCGTAGCCGTGAGCTACGATGGCAGCGCCACCTGGAAAACCTTTTACCACAACCTGCCCACCACCCATTTTTACAACGTGACCTACGACATGCAGCAGCCGTTCAACATTTATGGCTCGGTGCAAGACCAGGGCAGCAGCATGGGCAGCTCGGCCTACACGTACGATAAAGCCAGCCTGCAAAGCATTGCCTGGCGGGAAGCCCCCGGCGGCGAAGGCACCCATATTGCCATCGACCCGGCAGACAACAGCACCATGTATGCCAGCAGCTTTTATGGCCGGCTGATAAAGAGCGACCTGCGCCAGCCCGATAGCCTGTGGGGCCGCGATATTGGCATTAAAAAAACCGATGCCGAGGAGGCGCTGCGGGGCGAGTGGATGGCCTACACTTTTATTTCGCCGCACAACCGGCTGACGCTGTACCACGGCTTTCAGTACCTGTACAAAAGCACCGATAGCGGCCACAGCTGGCAGCGCATCAGCCCCGACCTGACGACCAACAACCCCGCCAAAATGGGCAAAACGCCCTACGCCATTAACCACCAGGCCATTACCGCCGCCGACGAAAGCCCCCTGCAGCAGGGCCTGCTGTACGTGGGCACCGATGATGGCCGCGTATGGATGAGCCGCAACGACCAACTGGACCAACATCGAAAAAGGACTGCCGGTAAACGCACATGTATCAAGGCTGGTGGCCAGCAAGTACCAGCCAGGCACGGTGTACATCAGCCTGAGCGACCGCCGCGAAGACAACAACAAACCCTACGTGTACGTAAGCACCGACTACGGCGCTACCTGGAAGAGCCTGGCCAATAACCTGCCACCTGCCCCGGTAAACGTGATACGCGAAGACCCCCGACAGCCCAACCGGCTGTACTGCGGTACCGATATGGGCGTGTACGTCAGCCAGAACGGCGGCCAGCAATGGCACAGCCTGCGGGGCAATTTGCCGGCAGCCGTATCGGTGCAGGATTTGTTTGTGCACCCCCGCGACCACCAGCTGGTCATTGGCACCTACGGCCGCGGTGTGTGGATACTGGATGATTTGTCGTTTTTGAAGAAATGATGGGCTGAGCCACAAAGACACCAGGAGAAATATTTTTCTCCCCGTTCTTGCCATCGTGGCTCAACAAAAACATCAACCAATAG
>JALOMC010000340.1 GCA_025455665.1 Chitinophagaceae bacterium
GCCGAGGTTGAGGTAGTACACGCTGGTAGCAAGGCCGCCTTTGATCAGGCTGGCTACCGTTTTCAGTTGCTTTCCCAGCCCGGTGTCGGGGTAGGTGGTAGTGCTGGCACCGGCTTTAGCGGCCGAAAATATGTCGTCGGCACTGGCCACTGTATCAGCCAGGGTACGGTACAGGTAGGCGGGCACCGCATCGTGCTCCAGGGCATGCCGCTGCGCCGCTAGTTGTTTGAAGAAGGGAGACTGGCTGCTGTTAAACAGGCGACCGGGATCATCAAAAGCGAGGGCTTTATGCAGGTGTCCGCGGGTGGCCAGGCTGGGCATGCCGCTGCGCTGCTAGTTGTTTGAAGAAGGGAGACTGGCTGCTGTTAAACAGGCGACCAGGATCATCAAAAGCAAGGGCTTTATGCAGGTGTCCGCGGGTGGCCAGGCTGGCCGATTCATCCAGCTCCAGCACTTGCAAGGGTGGTGCATCGGCCTTGGCCACGTGGTCGAGGTAGCGGCCCAGCCAGCCAGTGTCCCAGTATGTATTGGCCGGCGATGCTGAGTGCCAGATATCCATGCTGCGAAAATGGCTGCGATCGGGGTCGGGATACCCTACATTGTTCAGGATGGCAAGTTCTCCATTATCGAAAAGCTGGCGAAAAACAGTGAGCGAAGGGTGGAGGCCTGCACCATCTTGCAGGCGAAGTGCTTTGTCGGCGCCAATAGCCAGCCCGGGCCGCTCACGGTAGTAAATATCATTGCCCAAAGGCACTACGGTGTTCAGTCCGTCGTTTCCACCACTCAACTGAATCATTACTAAAATGCGATGACCACCCATGCCGGCGTGCTGCGGCATACTGTGCAAAAAGCGGGGCACCAGCAGGCTGCCTGCAGCGGCTACGGTGGAGTTTTTGAGAAAGTGGCGACGACGGATCAACATGGCGATGTTATTTACAGATGCGGTGGTTAGCAAAGTTGGTATTCAGGGGTGGCCATTAGCAGCATCAGGCTTTTGCGTGCCTTATCGGCTGCCGGCAGGCCAGGTTGCAGCTGGTTTTTTAGAAGGGCGGTGGTGCCGGCACGTATGGGTAGCAGCGCTTGCAGTGCCGCCGTATCCAGGTTACTCAGCGCTTTTGCTAACGGCGATTGGTGCAGGCCTTCCCAATCAATCTTCGCTTTCAGCAAAAAGCGATTGGGCAGTCGGCCGGCTCCCATTTGCATGCGCCCCATCAGGCTATCGTCATCTTGCCTGGCCGATGTATACACCGCGTCATTCAACGTCAGCACCTGCGGCATGCGCATGCGTAGTAGCAGCGAGCTGGCATCTATCCAGGCCAGCCCACCCGACCAGCCGGCTACGGTAGGCGGATAAAACAATACCTGGCCCAGTGCCCGCTGCAACAATAGTTGGGCTTCAGGATTTTCAATATCCATGGGCAACAGGCGCCTGATGCCAACCCACCATTCTACCGGACTTTTTACCCGATTGCCATAGTTTGTATCGCTGTACATCCAGCCGGCAGTGAGGATGTCTTTCAGAATAGAGGTAATGTCGTATCCCGACTGAAAGAATCTTTTGGCTAACCATTGTACCTGCTGCTCGTCGGGCGTATCATTTACATAAAAGCGATACAGCTTTTGTGCCAGGTGCTGCGCAGTCTGCGGATGCTCAAGCAAAATGCTGAGCACCTCATCACCCGTAAAGTTGCCTTTTCTGCCCAATATTGTTTTGATACCGGTATCGTGCTGCTGGCGTCTGAAAACGAACTCGCCCTTGCCATTAAACCCCCAGCCTGTAAAGGCACGGGCTGCTTCTTTTACATCTGTTTCGCTGTAGTGCCCACGGCCCAGGGTGAACAGTTCCATCACTTCGCGGGCAAAGTTTTCGTTGGGCTGGGCCTTGCGGTTTTGTTGATTATTCAGAAACGCCAGCATAGCAGCCGATTGGCTGACGGCCCGCAGCAAGTCGGCAAAGTTGCCAAGGGCGCCATCGCGGATGACTTGTAGCAGCTGCTGCTGAAAGAAGCTGTTCAGATTGCGGCAGGCAAAATGACCATGCCAGAACAGCGCTGCTTTTTCTCGCAGTTGGGCTTCACTTTGTACCATTTCGTCCAGCCACAGCAGGTTCAAACTACGAATGGCTGCCCGGCTTTGCTGTTGGCGTTGTTGTCGCTGCGTTGCCATGGCTTCTTTCGGCGGCGTGTTTATTTGGCCAAATTGGCTCACACCATTAAAAAGGCCATCTACTGCATTGCCAGCCACTTTGATGGGAAATGGCTGCCTGGCCGATGCGGTAAGAAAGGCATCGAAATACGTGTTTGCATCAAAGCTACCCGTATTGGCCAACATGGCTGGAGTAGGGCCAAACCCTGCCCGCCAGTAAAAGTGGTTGAACTTGTTCATGCCTGCCCGTTAGGAAGTGTTTTTGTCAGCGTTGGACGTTCGCCGCTTTTGTTCGTTTAAATTACTAAGCACAAATGTGCTGGCAGGAGGTGGGTGGCCGGCCCTTATTCACACCATGGGCATATCTGCGCCGCTACCTGGTGGCGGGCAGCGGCTAGTTTTACGTATCTGATAACCCATTGTGACAAACCCGACTGTTTCAGCGCTCTTCCTTTTTGTGCCGATCATTGGCTTCTCGACTAATAAGTTGGGTGGGCAAGCGAAAGGCTTAACCAGATAAGAAGGAAAGGCGCTGGAAAAATGAACTCGCTGATAGCGCAACGCATTTTATTCAGGGTGTTTGTCAGAATCAGCTAACGGCTCTCCACTCAGGTGGGGGCCGTTCTTTTTTTTGTAATACTCCGGGTGTGAGTGAATGCCTGGCCACAAAAGAAAAGTGGAGCAGATCAATTTCTGCTCCACTTCTTTTTATCCGAAAGATGGATGTATTACAGTTTTTGCAACTTCATGGTTTCGTTGATCTGCGCACCCCTTACGCTCAGCTGGTACAAACCGGCCGGCAGGCTGCTCAGGTCGATGCTGATGTTGTTATCGCCACGGCGAATTCCCGCACGGTTGGCTTTTACTACGCGGCCACCGGCGTCGGTCAGCATCCATTGCAGTGTCTCGTCTGCATTGGCAAACACGCTCAGCATTACCTGGCTGCGGGCCGGGTTGGGGTACATGCGAACAATGTTGGCTGCACCACTGCGTACGATGCTAACTACGGTAGAGTATACAAACTTACCATCCAGGTCTTTGAGGCGCAGGCGGTAGAAAAACTTATTGGCACTGCTGCTGGCGGCGCCTGCATCTATAAACTGGTAGGCCACTTCTGTTACACTATTGCCTTTTGCTTTTACAAAGCCGATGGTTTCAAAATTGCGGCCATCGATGCTGCGTTCTACGTCGAAGCCGGCTGCATTTTCTTCGGTGGCGGTGGTCCACTGTACCAGGCCCTGATTGGCCAGCCAGCTGGCTTTCAGGTTTTTGATGCTGATGGGCAGCAGCGGGGCACTGTTGTTGGCTACAAAGAAGGTGCTGAA
>JALOMC010000341.1 GCA_025455665.1 Chitinophagaceae bacterium
CGATGCTTGAAATGGGCCAGGCGCTGCAAATCTTTCGGCTGGTGCTGCAGTACAAACTGGTGGGGCGCCCTATCCATCAGTTGCATCAGCTCTTTGCTTTTCTGAATGATGGTAGTGCGATTGCCCCAGGCAAACAGCGCAGCAAAAAAGCCGGCAATCTCAATATCGGCCTTGCTGGAAAAAAGGTGTGGAATGCAAATAGGATCGGCCGCAATGAAAGAGGGCTGGTTATAGGCTTTTACCTTTTCGTTGAAAAACTGCAGCAGCGAAGGAGCCTTGGGCATGCCCCAAAAGTAGCGGTACCTGCTACTGAATGCGTGTAAGCGCCATGTGAAACTCTACTTTGAAATCATTCTTTACCCGAATAAAGCCAGCCACTTTACCAGGCCCTTTCAGGTTGAAATCTTCCAGCCGAAAATTTCGGGCACCAAACAGTACCGATCGGCCACCTGGAAAGTTGCAAAAGCGAACGGGTATCTGAAACCGGCGGGTGACACCAGCCAGGGTGATTTCCACTTCACCACTGGCTTCGCAGTAAGCAGTGCTATTGCCGGCGGCAGGTAGTTTGTCCAGCTTCACCAGTCGTATCAGCATCAGGGGGTGCTGATCGGCTTTGAGGGTTTTGCGTAGCTGAGCCGTAAAAAAGAAATTCTTGCAATTGAAATCGATGATGTCATAAGCGAGTTTTCCTTGCAGCGCTATGCTGTCGGCATCAGAACCCGGCATGACAGCCAGGGTGTCTGCTTTGTCGTAGGCTTTTATATCGCAGGAAATATTGGCAATATTGGCTTTGCCATTAATGACCAATCGGGTTTCACGCTCTATGCGCCAGGCCGGCGGCCTGGCATGCGGCGTGCCTGCAGCCAGCATTTGGGCACATAGTGGGCACACCGACAGCAAGGCCAGCCATCCACTAAGTATGTAGTACCCGGTACGCATAACCACTTTGGTTTTAGCACACGATTGAAAATGAAAAGAAAGGGGCCAACCTGGAAAGGCCGGCCCGAAAACGGAATCAATCCATCAGAAGCCCACAATTGCTTCAAACACATATCCATTGAACTTGCCGTTCGAACGGATGTCTGCTGTTGAAAAGCCTTTGTACTGTTGGTTTACGATTTCGGCTTTCAACAAAATATTGTTTGTCAGGAACCAGCCGCCAGCCAGGGCCACACGGTTCACGGTCACATCTTTCATATTGGTAGCTAGGTCGCCATTCATGGTATTGTAGCGGGCACCTACAAACAGGTTTTCCTTTTTGCCAATGCGGTACACGCCGTCAATTGCATATTGCTTCAGCTTGCGATCGGCGGTTTCGGCTGCTGAGCGGCCCTTCAGGTTTTCGATGGTGCCAAATAGCTCGAGGCCTGCGTATTTTATGAAACCGTTCAGTTGCATGGCAGCCAATTTGCGGGTCATATTGGGGTTTATCCGGCCGCTCCAGGCAGCAGAAGTGGCACTGTTTTTAGCACCGGCTACTTTCTCAGGTTCCATCACCATAAAGTAGTTCGAACCGGTACGATCGCCCCAAAACAGGGTATTGCGAGGAGAACTGGCGCTGTAGTAATAAGAGGCCGATGCTCGTATACGCAGCTTCTCGTCTATTTGTTTGTCGAAGGCGCCTTTGAAAAAAACAGCAGGTGTCTTCTTGATTTCTTTACCCTCTGCGTCTTTTGCATTGGCATCTATATTGCCTTTGATCTGGCCGTTGCTTACACCCACCATACCCATAAAGCCATTTTTCTGCAGGTAGATTTCGGCACCAATCTGGGTGTCAAATCCGTCGATGAGATAGCTTTCCATAAAGGGGTTGTACAGGGCATGGCCTCCATCGGAGCGGCGATAGTGTGCGTCGCCGTAGTTCAATTCGAAGTGGCCGGCTTTAATGGTGGCAATCTTCGATACCTCTTCAAAAAACTTGCCTTTGAAAGGAATCTTATCTATCTGAATAAAGCCTCCCTTTACCCAGGTTTCATTGTGGTGGCGGCTCGATAAATAACTTGTCAGGTTCAGCCGGATGCCTTCGTACAGCATGGCATCCAGGTACAGGTTGGCAGCTGCCGTGTTAAAGCCCGATGTCATGGGATACAAGAAGTTGTTGCCGGCTTGTCCGCCGTTCGAATGTTCGAGGTTTTGAAACTGCTGGGTGAAGCCAGCGCCTACGCGTACGCGTACTTTGTCGAACGCTGCAGGTACTTCTTTTGCAGGTTCAAATACATTGATACCTGTTTTGTCATAAGCCCGAAAGTTTTTCCAGTACTCATCACGTTGGGCTTTTTTGGCGGCTTTTTGGTCGGCTTTGCTTTCTTCCTGTGCCTGGGCACTATGGGCTACCAGCAGCAGGGTGGCAAAAATGAAAATGCCTGCAAAGGTTGTCAGCTTTTTCATGGTTGAATGTTTGGTGATTAAAATGAATTGATGGCAGTTAGCAAAAAATGAAACCGATGGTAACAGCTGCTTATGGGCGCAGCAGTGTTTTGAAATTGATGGTGAGATCATCTCCGGTTTTAATGGCTCCCATCATAAAAGTGGGAGGCTTCACACCGTATTGTGTCATTTTGATGGCCTTGACACCGGATACCGAGTAGCTACCGTCGGCACCTACTGTAATAGTCGCCGTCAGGTCGGTATTCATCGCTCTTCCAGCAATGGTCATGACACCATTGCAACGAACGGTGTAGTTAGTACCGCCAGCCGGTGTAACGGTGCCACTGGTAGCCGAAAAGCGGATGAGATCGGCCGTTTTGGTGCTCAGCGCCTTGTAGGCATTGTTGTCCATGCTTTCCTTACCACTTTTCAGCGAAGTGGCGGTCATGCTAAACGTAAGACCAGCGAGTGCTGTAGGTTTGCCAGCCGCATCCGTAGCAAAGCTGGCTTGCACCGATCCGCTGCTACTTTTCATCTCCCAATCGTGCAGGGTAGAAGTGCCGGCAATAACAATGTTGATGGATACCGAGCGGTATGCTGTTTGCGTAAATGCTGTAGTAACGACAGCTAGCACAAGTGCTACTAATGTGAGCTTCTTCATAATTCATTCAGATTAATGTGACCATTAATTGATGATGTAAAACTGCTCACTTGCTACGCCCTTTTTTATGCGGCTCATCAGCGAAGCCCGTGATTGTTATCACCGGCTTTCCTGAGTAAAATCATGCTTTCGGGCCACAGCCTG
>JALOMC010000342.1 GCA_025455665.1 Chitinophagaceae bacterium
AGTCGGTGGCGCAAAGCCCGTCGGTAGCACAGGTATCCAGCGCTTCGTATTGGTACTCGGCCAGCAGTTGTCGCTCCGACTGTACATCGCCCTGGCGCCTAAAGCGCTGCAATGCCCTACGGGCCACTATCCGTCGGCGGGGCGTCATGCTCAGGTCGCGGCTCGGGCAGTTGATTTCGCAAAAGCCGCACTCAATGCACTTGTCCACCTCCTCTTCTACCTGCGGCAGGTCTTTCAAATGCTCTATATGCGCTTGTGCACTCTTGTTGATAATGACGCCCGGATTGAGCAGCCCGGCAGGATCGGTCGCCTGCTTTATCTGTTGCATGATGGCGTAGGCTTCGCCACCCCATTCGGCTTCTACAAACGGGGCCATGTTGCGCCCGGTGCCGTGTTCGCCTTTCAGGGCGCCATCATACTTCTCCAGCACCAGCGCTACCACTTCCCGCATAAAGTGGTCGTAGCGTTGTATTTCAGCCGCTGTATCCAGCAGTTGGGTAATTACAAAATGAATGTTGCCATCCTTGGCATGGCCAAAAATGATGGCATTGTGGTAATGGTATTTTGTAAACAGGGCCTGTAAATCGAGCAAGGCATCTGCCAATCGGTCTACAGGTACCGATATGTCTTCCAAAATAACGGTGGTGCCCCGCTGGCGCACAGCCCCTACGCTGGGAAACATGCCTTTGCGCAGCTTCCAGTAAAAGCTTCGCTCTTTTTCAACACTGGTAAAAGCGGCCGGCTGCAGCAGCGGCAGCGTAGCCAACAGTGGCGTGGCTGCGGCCAGCAATTGCTGCAGGTTTTCATCGTCGGTGGCCTGGTACTCGCACAGGAGGGCCGCCGTGCCTTCGGGCAGGTCTTTGAAAAAAGCAGGCAAACCGGGAAGATGCTCTACACTACGCAGCGAGGCCCGGTCCATCAGCTCCAGCGCCTCTACGCCGGTAGCTTTTAGCGGTACAATGGCAGAACAGGCCTCGTAAATACCGGGGAAATACAGCATAGCAGCCGCCTTGCAAGGTTTATCGGGGATGGCCAGCAGCGTGGCCTCGGCTATAAAAGCCAGCGTACCCTCGGCACCAATGAGCAGGTGGGCAAATATGTCGAGCGGATGGGTGTAATCGAGCAGGGCATTCAGCGAGTAACCCACGGTATTTTTAGTGCGGTACTTGCGCCGGATTTTGTCGTGCAAAGCAGTGTTGCTATGCAAGGCCTGCCGGCAGCTGAGCAGGGTGTGGCACAGCGCTGGCTGCTGCTGCAAAAAGCGGGCATAGTCGTCGGGCCGGGCGGTATCGTACAGCTGCCCGTCGGGCAAAATGAATGCCGCCCATCATGGCCGCGTTGATACTGGCCGGATCGGGGCCAATTTTTAACGCATGCTTTTTCAGGTAGTGATTGACCAGCCCGCCGGTAAGGCCCGGTGCTACCGTAACGCAGCTGGCCCCTGCGTCTACCTTTATCTGGCGCCAATGGCGGCTTACATCCACCAGTATGCCATCGGTAATGCTTTGGCCACTAAGGCTGGTGCCACCCGCCCTGAACACCAATGGTAGCTGAAGGCGGTGGCTCAGGGCCAATAGGGCGATGATATCGGCTTCGTGCCTCGGCAATACCACTGCCTGCGGCACCAATTGGTAAAAGCCGGCATCCGACGCATAGCTGACCCGGTCAGCCAGCTTGGTTTTTACACACTCTGCGGGCAATAACTGCAATAATTCCTCGGCTAACGACAACACTGACATGGCCCCGAATGTACGCCAGCCCTCCCGATGCCATGATGCCGGACCTTGTATTTTTGACGCCCTTATGGATACAGCTTCTATCATCATACGCCGCCTGCAACCTATCGACAATGGCGCCATGGCTACTATCATTCGCCGCACCCTCGAAGAGTTTGGCGCCAACCACCCCGGTACCGTGTACTACGATGATGAAACCGACCGTTTGAGTGAAGTATTTGAAACACCCGGCTCCTGGTATTTTGTAGCCACGCTGCATGGACAGCCGGTGGGCGGCGCCGGCGTTTTTCCCACGCCCGGCCTGCCCGAGGGCACGGTGGAGCTGGTAAAAATGTATGTGAGCACAGCCGTACGCGGCACCGGCCTTGGCCGCCGCCTGCTGACGATGTGCATGGACAAAGCCCGGGAACTGGGCTACCACCGCATGTACCTGGAAACCATGCCCGAACTGACGATAGCCGTGCCGATGTACGAAAAGTACGGTTTCACTTACCTGGATGGCCCGCTGGGCAATAGCGGTCACTTTGGCTGTGCCATCCAAATGATGCGGGAGTTGTGATAACAACCACTTGCAACAAGAAATTTTTGGAGGCCTTGTTATTTTGCCAAATAAGCTCACATCGAATTATGCGCAAGATTTTGTTCTTTTTGCTGACGGTTGCTTGCTGTAATACAAATACAGTTCTCTCTCTCGGATTGAGAATGCTGACTCAGGACACTACAACATGCCCAATGCTACCGTCTAAAGTTGCTATTGGAAGTAATTTTTCCAGACACGACAGTGTGAAGATCGATCAGTTAAAAGCTGGTTTACAGTTATACTTTAAAGATAGTTCGTATAGAGTTGCTGCCTTTACACTGTCATTTATCGACAAAAAAGACACTTACCACACAGTTCGTGTTTTTGGACCCATTTTCGACCGAACCAAATGGCCAACTATCGAAAACATTATTGAGCAGGCAGGAACTATTTTTATAGACGATATAAGAGTCGAACGACTCGGCCAATGCTTTGTAGCAAACCCTCGCATCTTAAAAGTGGTATGGTAACCGAAAAAATTGCCAGGCATTTTGCCTAGAATTGTCCCATTGTCAGATAACCCACTTAAGCGGAGGATAATGCATCCGACTCCTTTCAACAGAAAATGGCTAGCTCATTGGGCCGCTTGGTCAACTTTTACCGCAGCCGGTTCTTTTACGCTGTTTTACTGGTGGATGGCACACTACCGTGAATACTCAAAATTGAAGGGGGACGAATACCTGTTATATCTAAAGTACATCCTACTTTTCCAGCTGGTAGCGTGGCTTTTTTTCAGCATTGCTTTCCTGCCCAAGCGTTTCTGGCCCGTCATATTCACGCCATTTGGTTTATTGATACCAAACAGTATCATGACTGTTGCATCAGTTTTAGCTATCGGTAGCAACAGCAATTTCCGCATAGATCTGCTATTCTTTACGATTATTAGTACGGTATCCAGCATTTTATTGGCCTTATACTTTCGATCTAAAGCGACGCAAAAAAAACCTGACCAAAGAAGCAGTACCCTCGTCACAAAACCCTAACATCTCGTCATCGCCTTCCCTGCTTATTTTAGCAGCCGTGATGAGAACACTATGGCTCGCTTTTGCGCTACTGGTGCTGCTGTGCCCGGTAGCAAAGGCCCAATCGCCTATTGAAGATTCGCTGCGGCAGATAGCCCGGCAGCTGACCCGGCTGGAAAACGAGCGGCAGCTACTACTACAGCAGCAGGAAAAGCTAAAGCTGGCCCGGCTGCGGGCCGACCTGCTGCGTGCAGGGCTGCCCACTGGTGCCGATGGCGCCGAAATAGTGTGGCACCAGGCCATGGCGCTGGCCTACGCCGAGGAATATGAACAGGCCCGTTGGGTGGCCCACCTCATTTTGCCAGACGTGGTCAATGGCGTCATCGGCCGTAGCAACGATTTCAGACCTGATAGCCTGGTGAAAAGCGGAAGTGCGGTAGAAGCCGACTATTTCTTAAAGTTCCTCCAGCCAGATGGCAGCTACCGGTACGATGGATTCGGCTACGATCGGGGCCACCTGGCGCCCAGCGCCGATTTCAGGTGGAGTGCTACCGCCCTGAGCGAAAGCTACCTGTACAGCAATATGAGCCCACAGGTTGATAGTTTTAACCGAGGCATCTGGGGAAATGTGGAAGATAAACTTCGAGAATACGTATACAGGCATCCTGGCACACAGCTGTTTGTAGTGACCGGGCCGGTGCTACACCCGCAACTACCCCGCATACAGCGTGGGGTGCATCGGGTAGCTATTCCTCAGCTGTATTGGAAAGTAGTGCTTGATGAAGAAAGGCGCCGGGGTATCGGCTTTGTAGTGCCCAATAAAGCAGGTTATCAACCATTGGAAAGCTACAGCGTAACCATTGACAGCGTAGAGCGCCTCACAGGCCTGCGCTTTTTTAGCCAGCTGATGCCAGGCGAAATGGCCAGCATCAAAGGCGGCGTGCAGCGGGCCGATTGGTTTGCTGAGGTGGCCAGTGGCGATGTAGAGCCGGTACCCATACCGGAGCTGCGCCGTGGGCAAATAAACACCCTGATGGCCCGCCAGAGTATGGGCAGTAGCCGCCCCATTACAGTAGTAGGAAAAGTGGTAAGCGGACGCACCAGCCGGGCGGGCAATGTGCTGCTCAATCTCGACAAGCAATATCCAAACGAGTTGTTCAGCATTTTCATTCGCAAAGAAGACCTGGCCAATTTTGGATACGATGTACTGCCCTATTTGAAGAACAAGCGGATAGCTGTGACAGGAAAAATAGATGACCTCGGCGGTAAGCCGGTGATGTACATCGACAGCGGTCGGTTGCTAGATGTGATGCCTTCACAATAAAAAAGCTCCGCCGGCTAAAAAATCGGCGGAGCTTTTTCCAGAAACGACTGTAGACACGCCAATAGCGACTACTGTCCCATTACATTGCGCTTCAGATCGCGGGTGCTTTGGCGGTTGAAATAAATACCGAAACCCAACCGCAGGTTGAAGCCGCCACTGCCATCAGCATCTTTAAACTTGCTATAGCTGTAGCCCGACACGCCTTCCACTGCTATTGTTTCATTTACAAAGGCAGCAAAGCCCAGCCCGATAAGAAAGCGGGTGCCATTGCTTTTTATTTCAGCACTGGAAGCGCTGCTTTTGGTTTTCGAACTCAAGAAATCGAATTCACCTACTACAAACGGTTTGGTATTGGCATTGCCAAAATAATAGCGGGCAAACGGACCTATGCCAAACTCAGATGATCTGACCTGTCCTAATTTTTGGCTATTGAACGAGAGAGTGCCACCCAGCGTAAAATTATCGGCAAAAAAGTAGCCTACTGTAGGGTTGAATTGAAATTGATTGCTTCCCTCGCCGGTACGCAGGGCAATGCCACCGCCTACCAATACCGATTTCTTTTCTGTTTGTGCGCTACCAGCCAAAGCAAGCAGCATGGCTGAGGCCAGAAATGCTTTCTTCATAGTCAATTGTTTTGAGTGTTGGGGTGCGTACTATGCTTTGCATAGCCATTGCCCACCCGAAGGTAGCCTAAACCGCCTGCACTTCGTAAAGCGGATGAAACAGGTAAATTTTTTGTGCAGGAATCTCCCGCACAAATTTTCGACCATCGGCCAGCCGAAACACCTGGCCCGGTGCCAATTCTTCTACAGTCAGCACCCCGGGCTTTCGTACATCGTAGCGGCGCAGCACCCGCTGCAGGCCATCTTCGGCACTGCTGCTGGCGGCGGGGTTGTGCAGCATGGCTTGCAGTTCGGCAGCCACATCGGGCGGAAAAACAGCTGCCTGTAAAAAATGGGCCAGTACCTGGCTATAGGTATGCTTCCACTCTTTGCCATGTGGCTGTATACGGTGGCCAAAGCGCTGGTAGGCCAGCAAATGCGCCAGTTCGTGCAGCAGGGTAATGAGGAAGGCGTAGCTATTCAGGTTGCCGTTTACACTGATGCGGTGATTGTTTCCTCGAAAGGCGTGTCTGAAATCGCCCAGTTTTGTCTGGCGTTCGCGGCTAATCACCAAATGCACCTTGTGCTCCAGTATCAGCGGCATCACCAGCTCGAAACTACCTGGTGGCAGGTAGCGCTTAAGTGCCTCAAAAGAATGCTGCTGGGCGGCCATGCGTATTGGTCAGGATTGTGCTTTGGGCAGAGGCGGGGTCTGTTCGGCAGGCTTTTTTACCACCTGGGCAGTACCCAAAAAGTTATACACCAGGTACAGGCCCATACAAATGAAAATGGCTGGCTTATTGACCGACTTAGCGAAATAGAAATACCCGACAGCGGCTGCTACCAGCACAAAAAACTTAAGCATAAAGCCAGCATACACTTGCCGCACAAAGCCGGTA
>JALOMC010000039.1 GCA_025455665.1 Chitinophagaceae bacterium
CCATGTGTTCAACTATAGTGATGAACCTCACTTGTCCACTGCTGAAATCGGGAGCTTCATCGCCGCATGTTTGGGTAAGCCGAGACCTCGCGGAGTACCCAGAAGATTACTGTTATTTATGGCCAAACCATTCGATCTGTTGATTCGTTTGACAGGCAAAGATTTACCGATTAGCAGCATGCGGGTAAAGAAATTTGGTACTCAGACATACCACAAATCTGGGTTAATTCTAAAAACAGGATTCTCGCCAAAATATTCTACCAAAGACGGACTCAGGCAAATGGTAAAATGGTACCGACAGGATGTTGAAAACAACGAGTAAAACGCTATGAAAGTATCGATTATTACCGTGTGCTTCAATAGTGCACAAACAATCGAGGCTACTTTTCAAAGTGTTCTCGGGCAGTCGTATGGCAATATCGAATATTTAGTGGTCGATGGCGCATCCACCGACGGCACACAAGTATTGATTCAGCGCTATAGTCATTTTATTAGTCGGTGGGTTTCAGAGCCGGATGGTGGTTTATACGATGCCATGAATAAAGGACTTGCATTAGCTACCGGCGATGTTATCGGCATCCTTAATTCAGACGATGTATACGCCCATGCAAATGTGGTGGAGCATGTGGTAGCTGAGATGAGCCGTACAAATGCCGATTGCCTCTACGGGGATTTGGAGTACGTCGCTCCAAACGATTTACAAAGAGTCGTCAGGCATTGGCGGGCTGGACGGGGAGGTGCAAAGCATTTCTATTGGGGATGGATGCCGCCACATCCCACTTTCTTTGCCCGGAAGGAAGTGTATCAACAATGTGGCAATTTCGACCTGCGGTTTCCAGTAGCCTCCGATTATGAATTTATGCTTCGGGCGATGGTAAAAATGAATTGCAAGACTGCTTACTTGCCTGAAATAATGGTAAAAATGAGAATGGGTGGCGAAAGCAATAAGTCTCTGCGCAATCGTAAACGTTCTTACTTCGAAAATTTTGAAGCCTGGCGGGTAAATGGTATCCGCCCTTACTTTTTTACCATTTGGTTCAAAATTCTCAGAAAAGTCTTTCAGTTCAGATGGATTTCTCCTTTATAAAGCTTCAGATATATCTCTATCAACACATTTTCCGCACATGAAAAAAGCACTCATCACCGGCATCACCGGCCAAGATGGCGCCTACCTGGCCGAGCTACTGCTAAGCAAAGGCTACGAAGTACACGGCATCAAACGGCGCAGCTCCCTGTTCAATACCGACCGCATCGACCACCTGTACCAGGACCCCCACGAAACCAACGTGCGGCTGACCCTGCATTACGGCGACCTCACCGATAGCACCAACCTCATCCGCATCATCCAGGAGGTGCAGCCCCACGAGATATACAACCTGGCGGCCATGAGCCACGTGCACGTCAGCTTCGAAACGCCCGAGTACACCGCCAATGCCGATGGCATCGGCACCCTGCGCATCTTGGAAGCCGTACGCCTGCTGGGGCTGACCGCCAAAACCCGGGTGTACCAGGCCTCCACATCCGAGCTGTATGGGCTGGTGCAGGCAGTGCCGCAGTCCGAAACCACCCCGTTTTACCCCCGTTCGCCTTACGCCGTAGCCAAATTATACGCCTACTGGATCACTGTTAACTACCGCGAGGCCTACAACATGTTCGCCTGCAATGGCATCCTGTTCAACCACGAAAGCCCCCTGCGCGGCGAAACCTTTGTCACCCGCAAAATCACCCGGGCGGTAGCCAAAATAGCACTGGGGCTGCAGGACAAGCTATTCATGGGCAACCTGAATGCCCAACGCGACTGGGGCCATGCCAAAGACTATGTACAGGCCATGTACCTGATGCTGCAGCAGCCCGTGGCCGAAGATTTTGTGATAGCCACCGGCATTACCACCCCTGTGAGAGAGTTTGTCCGCATGGCCTTTGCCGAACTGGGTATCCAGGTGGCGTTCGAGGGACAAGGCGAGGCCGAAAAGGGCATCGTTACCGCTTGCAGTCACCCCGACTACCAGTTACCAGCCGGTACCGTAGTGGTGCAGGTCGATCCTCGCTATTACCGCCCTACCGAGGTAGACCTGCTGATAGGCGACGCCAGCAAGGCCCGCCAAAAGCTCGGCTGGACCCCCCAATACACCCTGCCCATGCTCATCAAAGAAATGGTGGCCGCCGATCTGGAGCTGTTTCGCCGCGAAAAACTACTGAAAGAACAAGGCTATCGCATTTTCAACCAGTATGAATAAGCAGTGCCGGCATCTGGGGGCTGTCGGCACCAGCAGCACCGCCCGGCAGCAGTACCGGCTGCTACGGGGTCGCTGCGCTCCGCCTCGCCTCTACTAAGTCGAGGCGAGGCCAGGCCCTTCGCATCCGGCAGCCCGGCAGCAGCATACCAGCCCCCGGCTTTGCCCACCCATTCATCTACCAAGCATCTCATCTATGCACGCTCTTAGCAAAATCTTCGTCGCCGGACATCGCGGCCTCGTAGGCTCCGCCATCGTTCGCTGCCTGCAGCACCACGGCTACCAGCACCTGCTGCTGCGTAGCTCCGCCGAGCTCGATCTGAGAAACGAAGCAGCGGTAGCCGCTTTCTTCGCCGCCGAAAAACCCGAGTATGTGATACTGGCAGCCGCCAAAGTAGGCGGCATAGTGGCCAATAACACCTACCCGGCCGAGTTTTTGTACCAAAATCTGGCTATTCAAAACAATGTCATCCACCACAGCTACCTGCAGGGGGTCAAAAAGCTGTTGTTTCTGGGCTCCAGCTGCATTTATCCCAAGCTGTGCCCGCAGCCTATCAAAGAAGAATACCTGCTCACCGGCGAGCTGGAGCCTACCAACGAGGCCTACGCCATTGCCAAAATAGCCGGCATCAAAATGTGTGATGCCTACCGTAAGCAATACGGCTGCTCTTTCATATCGGCTATGCCTACCAACCTATACGGGCCCAATGACAATTTCGATCTCGAAAAAAGCCATGTGTTACCAGCGCTGATCCGCAAGATGCACGAAGCCAAGGTGCAGCAGCAGCCATCGGTAGTTATTTGGGGCAGCGGCACCCCCCGCCGCGAACTGCTGCATAGCGATGATCTGGCCGAAGCCTGCCTGCACTTGTTGCTGCATTTTGATGAAGCGGGCCCCATCAATGTGGGCACCGGCCAGGACCTGAGCATTCAGGAGCTGGCCATGCTGGTAAAAAAAGTAGTGGGCTACGAGGGCGAGCTGGTAAACGACCTGAGCAAGCCCGATGGCACCCCCCGCAAACTGTTGGATGTAAGCCGTATCAGGGCTTTTGGCTGGCAGCACCGCATCGGGCTGGAGCAGGGTATTGGCCAGGTGTATGCTGCCTACCAGCTTGCAGCCGGTGCCAATCAGGTGTAGCCCTACCCAATGCAAGGCGCAGGTACCTATTTTTGCGGTACGCCATCGCCCGTAGCAAGAAAGTGAGGGCAAGCGGCTATCAAGTTTTCATGAAAGTATTAGTGACCGGAACCGCAGGGTTCATTGGATTTCATTTGGCCAACCGCTTGCTGCAAGATGGGCACGAGGTAGTAGGACTGGACAGCATCAATGATTACTACGACGTCAACCTGAAATACGACCGATTGGCCCATGCCGGCCTTCAACGCTCGGCCATACAGTACGGGCAATTGGTCACCAGTAGCCAGCACCAAGGCCGTTATCGGTTCATTCAGCTAAAGCTGGAGGATAGAGAGGCTTTGCAGCGCATTTTCAAAGAAGAACCAGCCCCCTTCGATGCGGTAGTCAACCTGGCCGCTCAGGCCGGAGTGCGTTATAGCCTCACCAATCCTTACGCCTACATCGATGCCAATGTAGTAGGGTTTATGAACCTGCTGGAGTGCTGCCGCCACCACCAGGTAGGGCACCTGGCCTATGCCAGTACCAGCAGTGTGTACGGGCTCAATGTGCAGTTTCCGTTCGATCCGTCGTTGCCGGCCGATCATCCCATGACGCTGTATGCAGCCAGCAAAAAGGCCAACGAAATGATGGCCCACGTATACAGCCATTTGTACGGGCTACCCACCACAGGTCTGCGTTTCTTTACAGTATATGGCCCCTGGGGTCGCCCCGATATGGCTCTTTTTCTTTTTACCAAAGCCATGCTGGAAGACCGCCCGATTGACGTGTACAACTACGGCGATATGGAGCGTGATTTCACCTATGTGGGCGATATTGTGGAGGGCCTGGTGCGGGTGATACAAAATCCGGCCAGGGCAAATGACCAGTGGGATGGCGCCCACCCTGCCTGCGACAGCAGCAGTGCGCCCTTCCGCCTGTACAATATTGGCAATAATGCCCCCGTAAAGCTGACCGCTTACATTGAGGCCATCGAAAAGCACCTGGGCATTACCGCCCGCCGAAACCTGCTGCCGATACAGCCCGGCGATGTGCCACGTACTTACGCCAATGTAGACACCCTGATGAGCGACCTTGGCTACAAGCCAGCTACCAGTGTAGAGGATGGCGTGTCAAAATTTATTGATTGGTACCTCGGGTATTTCAACGTGCAGCGCTAGTCGGCTCATGCCAAATTCCGATATCCACGCATTTACTCCCCTTACATGCCCACCCGCATCGCCATTGTTTTAGGTCGCCTGGTTATAGGAGGCACTACCATGGATACCCTACAGGTGGCACGCTACCTGCAGCAGCAGTACGAAGTAATGCTGATAACCGGTGGCGGGGGTAAAGATGAGTTTGAGGCGGCCTATCTCACCGAGCACCTGCCATCCATCCGCCACGAACGGGTGCCCGGCTTTGAAGGCGATATACGCCCCTGGCGTGACTACAAAGCCTACCAGCGCCTGAAGCAAATTTTCAAACGGTTTCAGCCAGATATTGTACACACCCATACTGCTAAAGCGGGCTTGTTAGGCAGGTTGGCCGCCAGGGCAGTGGGCGTGCCGGCTATTGTGCACACCTACCACGGGCTCCTTTTTCATGGCTACTACCAGCCCTGGCGAAACCGACTGGTGGTGGCCGCCGAACGCTGGCTGGCCCGCCGCACCACCGCCGTAGTAGCACTCAGCCGCACCCAGGCCGATGCGCTGGTGCAGCAGTATCGCATTTGCCAGGCCGGGCAGGTTCATATTGTACCCCTGGGTATAGAGCTGGCCCCTTTTGCCCGGCAGCAGCCTGCCAAGCGGCAGGCCTTTCGGCAGCGGTACAAACTGGCCGATACCGAGGTGGCCGTGGGTATAGTGGGGCGTATTGTGCCCATCAAAAACCATTTTTTCTTTTTAAAAGTGGTACAGCGCCTGCAGCAGCAAGGGGTAAAGGCCCGCTACTTCATCATCGGCGATGGGCAACTGCGCCGCAAGCTGTTGGCCGATTGCCACACACTAGGCTTGAAGGCCAGTTTTTTTCCAGAAACACCGGAGCCGGCTACCGTCATCTTTACTTCATGGATTACCGAGGTAGACAAAGCCATGGCGGGCCTGGATATCGTAGCCCTCACATCCATCAACGAGGGCACGCCGGTAAGCCTGATGGAAGCGCAAGCCAGCGCCCGACCGTTGGTTACCACCCGTGCCGGGGGCATCGACGATATTTTGCCACCCGGCAGCAACCGCTGGGTCACCCCCCAGGGAAATGTGGAGGCATTTGCTGCGGCTTTGGCACATTTGATTGAAAATGAAGAACTAAGGAGTAAATCAGGTGCCGAAGGCTACCAATGGGCGGTTCAACGGTTTCAGAAGGAGCGGCAGGTAGCCGACTTGGTGAATCTGTATGAACGATTGGCAACAAAAGGTTAAACGGATTAAAAAATCTTGGGTTCCTTGAATAATCTTTAAGGCAGGGGAATAAAACAATTGTTTCGTTTCCGTGTTAGGTACCCGTAGTGTGAAGGAAGGGTATGGAACGCTGAGCTACTTAACTATCTTTGTATTCCAATCCCATTGAACGGCTAATTTATCTGCCATGGACGTGTTTACTATCAAAGATCTGGAGAACCTCTCCGGCATCAAAGCCCACACAATCCGGATTTGGGAGCAGCGGTATACCTTTTTGAGTCCGCAGCGGACGGGTACAAACATCCGGTATTACAATAACCAGGAGTTGAAAATGCTACTAAACGTGGCATTGCTCAACAAGTATGGTTTCAAAATTTCGCACATCGATAAGATGAACCCCGATGAAATACGGGACAAAATCTTGTCGCTGACGCAAATCCAGGCGCAACACGAACGCATCATCAACGAGCTGATCCACCACATGGTCGACCTCGATCTGGATGGCTTCGAAGACACGCTTGACAACTACATCATGGCCCGGGGTATCGAAAAAACGATCACCCAGATCATATTTCCCTTTCTGGAGAAAATAGGTATCCTGTGGATCACGAACCATGTGAACCCGGCGCAGGAGCACCTGGTAACGAACATCATCCGCCAAAAGCTGATTGTAGGCATTGAGAGCACAGGCTCCCACCTGATGTCGGACAAAGTAGTGATTCTGTTTTTGCCAGAAGGCGAGCACCACGAGCTTGGGCTACTTTTCACCTTCTACCTGCTAAAAAGCAGAGGGGTGAAAGTGTGGTACCTGGGTGCCAATGTGCCACTAAAGGACCTGGAATACGTAACGGCCATCAAAAAGCCACACTACGTATATACTCACCTCACCTCTGTGGCGCACAATTTCAACTTCGAACGTTTTCTTACCCAGCTTTCGTTGAAGATTCCGGCCATTCCTGCGATTGTTTCGGGCCAAATGACCCAGAACTACAAAAAGAAAGTACCTGGAAATATTCAATTCAAGACCTCACTGACAGAGGTAATGGAGTACATCGGCACGCTGTAAGAAAATTCTAACAAAATTAGTTCAAAGGCAAACGACCTGATTATCAGTCGTTTGCCTTTTTTCATGTCCGATTGCCGGCGTTGTTTTACTTTTTATTGAAAAGATTTAAACAGAAAGTTTGGATTTCTGGGAATTTGCCGTTTAACTTTAGCTGGTAATTATTAAACAGCTACACCCTATGTCTACTATCGAATTCAACAAGCTGCTGCTGGACAATGCCGACTTTCTGCGGCCGTTCGCCATTACGCTTACCCGCGACCATGAAACTGCGAATGACCTGCTGCAGGAAACGATGTACCGGGCACTGGCCAACCAGGAGAAGTACCACGTAGGCACTAATATCAAAGCATGGTTGTACACCATCATGCGCAATATTTTTATCAATAACTATCGCCGCAAAGCCAAGCAGAATACCATTTTCGACAGCACGCCGAACGAGTTTTTGCTGAACTACAACCAGAGTGTGGTAGCCAATCCGGCCGAAGGAAACATCAAGCTGAAGGAGATCCATGCAGCTATCGAAGGGTTGCCCGAAATCTTCAAGAAGCCCTTCCTTTTGTATTTCGATGGATACAAGTACCACGAAATAGCCGATATGCTGGAGGAGCCGCTGGGCACCATCAAAAGCCGCATTCACTTTGCCCGCAAATTGTTGAAGGCCCACATCGACCGGCATTGACGGATCAGAAAATCAACTAATTTCCACGTCCCGTTAAACAAATTGTTGCGGGACTTTTTTATTCTCAAAAGCCAAAACATTGAACAAAAGCGCAGTAGTAATCGGTAGTGGATTTGCCGGGATGGCCGCCGCCAGTTTTTTGGCCAAAAGTGGTTGGCAGGTCACGGTTGTAGAAAAGCACAATATGCCCGGCGGCCGTGCCCGCCGGCTGGAGGCCAACGGATTTACATTCGATATGGGCCCTAGCTGGTACTGGATGCCCGATGTATTCGATCGTTATTTTGCCAGGTTTGGAAAAAAAGTAGCCGACTATTACGAGCTGATGCGGCTCGACCCCTCTTACCGTATCTACTGGCCCGACGACCACTGGGACCTGCCTGCTAACTACGAAGAGCTGGCGGATATGCTGGAGCAATACGAACCCGGCGCCCGCCAGGCGCTAAACAAGGTGATGGAAGAGGCCGCCTATAAATACGAAGTAGGTATCAACAACCTGGTGTTTAAGCCAGGCCAGCATCTGTCGGAGTTCATTGACCGCGATTTGCTGCGGGGTGTTTTCAGGCTCGACGTATTTACTTCTATCAAAAAGCATTTTGGTAAGCATTTCAAGCATCCCAAAATCCGGCAGCTGCTGGAGTTTCCGGCGCTGTTTTTAGGCGCCCTGCCGCAGGATACGCCTGCCCTTTACAGCCTCATGAACTATGCCGATATCAAAGGCGGCACGTGGTTTCCAAAAGGGGGAATGTACCAAATAGCTGCGGGCATGCACAAGCTGGCCGAAGAGTTGGGTGTCCGCTTTTTATTTGGCCACGATGTGGAGCAAATAGTAGTGGAAGGTGCGGTGGCGAAAGCAGTGAAGGCCCGCAATGCGCAAGGCGAGGCAGTACTGCTGCCGGCCGATGTAGTGGTGAGCGGTGCCGACTACCACTTTACAGAAACAAAACTGTTGCCCACCGAAGCCCAAAGCTATTCAGACCGCTACTGGGATAGCAGGGTGATGGCACCTTCTTGCCTGCTGTATTACGTGGGCCTCAACAAAAAGATACCCGGTCTTAAGCACCACTCACTGTTTTTCGACTTGCCGTTCGAACCACATGCCCATGAAATCTACAGCCGGCCGGCATGGCCCAAAGAGCCGCTTTTTTATGTAAGCGCCACTTCGGTAACCGATAGTAGCCAGGCCCCCGCCGGGAGTGAAAATTTGTTTTTTCTGATACCGGTAGCCTCGGGCTTGCAGGGCGATACCGAGGCACTGCGGCAGCAGTATTTCGAGCAAATGGCCGACCGCTTTGAAAAGCGCCTCGGCACCACCATCCGCGATAGCATTGCGTATTACCGGTCGTTTGCCATTGAAGACTTCAAGGCCGATTACAACGCCCTGAAAGGCAATGCCTACGGACTGGCCAACACGCTGATGCAGACCGCAATTTTAAAACCTTCGGCTCGTAGCAAGAAAGTCCGTAATTTGTTTTACACCGGACAGCTCACGGTGCCCGGCCCAGGTGTTCCACCCAGCCTCATAAGTGGCGAAGTGGCAGCTAGTCTGGTCAACCGATTTTTTTGAAAAAACTTCAAACCGAAAATATTTTTAGTTGTTTAGCATTGCAGCGTCAACACACGCTTACGAGGTTCAACTAAATCCATTCGCTCTGCTATGATGCACCTTTTTCACCAGGTCAGCCAGCTTTGCAGCAAGGTTACTACCGAGCAGTACAGCACCTCGTTTAGCAGCGCCATTCGCCTGCTGCACAGCGACCTTCGCCAGCCCATTCACAACATTTACGGCTTTGTTCGCTTTGCTGATGAGATTGTAGACACCTTTCACGATTACGATAAAGCGCTGTTGTTGCCTGAGTTCAAGGCAGAAACCTATGCCGCTATCCAACGCGGTATCAGCCTCAATCCCATTTTGCACAGCTTTCAGCTCACGGTCAATCAGTTTCAAATAGATCACGACCTGATCGAAGCTTTTTTTAAAAGCATGGAAATGGACCTGAGCAACAAGCAGTATGATGCCGATGGCTACAACGAATACATCTATGGCAGCGCCGAGGTAGTGGGCCTGATGTGCCTGCAGGTTTTTTGCGAAGGCGATAAAAAACTGTACGAAGAACTGCGCATGCCCGCCCGCAGTCTGGGCGCAGCATTTCAAAAAGTGAATTTTTTGCGTGACCTGAAGGCCGACTTCGAAGGAATGGAGCGGGTGTACTTTCCCGGGTGCGATTTCCGCAACTTTACCGAATACGAAAAGCGCCAGATTGAAGAAGACATCGCTACTGATTTTCGCATGGCCTACGAAGGCATTTTGAAGCTGCCGCTGAAAGCACGGTTTGGTGTGTATGTGGCCTACAAGTACTATCTGTCGCTTTTCAAAAAAATAAAGCGCCTGCAGCCCCAACGCATTCTGGAAGAACGCATCCGCATTCCCAACTACGGCAAGGCCTTTATAGTGGCCAAAGCCGGGGTGCGCAGCCAATTGAACATTCTCTGATTGACATCAATTTAGCATCCTCAAAAGCAATCAGCCCGCAAGGGCTGCTTTTATTTGCAGCATGACAGCACCCAGCAACCACGTAGTACTGGTAAATGAGCAAGATGAGCCGCAGGGCACCATGGAAAAAATGGAAGCCCACCGCTCGCCGCACCTGCACAGGGCGTTCAGCGTTTTTCTGTTTGATGATAAGCAGCGCATGCTGCTGCAGCAGCGGGCTCATAGCAAGTACCACAGTGGCGGATTGTGGACCAATACCTGCTGCAGCCACCCCTACCCCGGCGAGGCAGTAGATGTAGCAGCTGCCCGCCGCCTGCAAGAGGAAATGGGTATTGAGACCAGCATCAGTAAAGCCTTTGATTTTGTGTACAAAGCCGATTTCGACAACGGCTTGTACGAGCATGAATTTGACCACGTGTTTATAGGCACTTACAATGGCGAGGTACAGCCCGATCCCAACGAAGTGGCCGCCTACTGCTACAAATCGCTGGCCGAAATAAATGCCGATATGGAACTGTCGGCCGATAAATACACTGCCTGGTTCAAGATAGCGCTGCCCTTGCTGGAAGCCCATCTGCACAAAGCATCGTCAGCATCGCTGGCTGTATAGCGGCCTGCCGGGTTTGGCGGCCTGCTTGTTCTTATTTTTAGCACATGAATGATAAGCGCAGGGCAATAGTAATTGGAGCCGGTGTAGCCGGCATTGCCACATCGGTGCGGCTGGCCAGCCAGGGCTGGCAGGTACAGGTATTTGAGCAAAACGACTACCCCGGAGGCAAGCTCAGCTGGTTTCAGCAAGATGGTTTTTCGTTTGATGCCGGTCCCTCGCTATTTACGCAGCCCCAGTTGCTGGAGCAGCTGTTTGCCGATGCCGGCGAGCCCATTGGCAACTATTTCGAGTACCGCCGTGCCAATGAATCATGCCGCTATTTTTTCGACAATGGCAAGCGCCTGACGGCCTGGGCCGATGTGCAGGCACTGGCGCAGGAAATGCAAGCCCAACTGGGCGAGCCGGCTAAAAACGTGCTGCAATACCTGCAAGCGTCCGAACGCACCTACCAGCATGTAGGCCAGTTGTTTTTGCAGCAGTCGCTGCACCGGCTGCGCCAGTTTTCGTGGGCTAAAGTGGCACCAGCGCTGCGCCACAGCAGGCCGTCGCTGCTGTTTGGCAGCCTGCATGGTTACAATCGGCGCCATTTCAAAACGCCCGAAGCGGTACAGATATTCGACCGCTATGCTACCTACAATGGCAGCAACCCCTACAAGGCGCCCGGCATGTTGTCGCTCATTCCGCACCTCGAAATGAACGAAGGCACCTACTACCCGCGGGGCGGCATGATCAGCATTACACAGGCGCTGCACCAGCTGGCGCAGGCCAAAGGCGTGCAGTTTCATTTTGGTACGCCTGTCGATCGCATTATTGAAAATGGAGGGCAGGTAAGCGGGGTAGCGGTGAATGGACAAAACCTGCCAGCCGAAGTGGTGGTGAGCAATTGCGACGCTTACTTTACGTACCATCGCCTGCTGCAAAGTCCCTACGAGGCCAAGCGCCTGCTGCGCCAGGAGCGTAGCAGTAGTGCCCTTATTTTTTATTGGGGCATTGGGCAGCAGTTTCACGAGCTCGGCTTGCACAACATCTTTTTCAGCCAGCAGTA
>JALOMC010000040.1 GCA_025455665.1 Chitinophagaceae bacterium
GCCAGCAGTGCTTTTATCTTTTTCAATGTAGCACGGGCAGCAGCCTTTGAAGGATTATCGTAACCCTGTGTAGCATTGGCAATGCTGCCGGCACCTTTCACCAATTCGGTTTGCAGGTTTTGGCGGAACAGGTTCACGTTGGTCTTCAGATCGGCAGCAAAGCAAGCAGTCACCAGATCGTTCATTACATCGGCTACACTATAAGTATTGCCATACAAGCTGCTGCTGCTGATGCGCTGCAGGGTCACGGGATTCAGCATGCGCTGCACAGCACTCAGCTGCGCCCCCAGTACATTGTTTTGTGGTTTGGGGTCTTCGGTATTGCCAAAAAAACCAAAGCCTCGACGCTGCTGCTGCAGGTACGGGTAAAGTGCCGCATCGGCATCGAACGCATTGGGAGCCAGCAAGTACTTGCTCAACAAAGCCATCGCCTTCTTTTGGTAATCCACCGGTACTACCGTAAACGGTTTGCCACCACTGTTTTGGCCGGGATAGCTACGGTCTACATACACACCACCGATGTAATTGGCCACGGCATTGGCCATTTGCACCCGCTGGTTGGCCAGTATAAAGTAGCGATTGCGCAGGCGGGCATAGCTGGAGTCGGGATGGGTATACTTGGTTTTGAGTTTGCCCATCAGATTATTCACCAGCTTAAAGCGGTCTTCGGCATAGGCTACCATGTCGTTGCTCAGGTCGTTTACCATCACCCGCGGATCGATACCGCTACCAATGCCACGCATGTCATCGGCATCATTGCCAAAGGCCAGTTTGGGATCGGTACTGCGGGCCAAAATGCGCTTGAGGCCAGCTTCTTCGTCGGCCGCACCAAAAGGCGTGTAGCCGTATTCAATGGCCCACACATCATAAGGGCCCACCTTGGTAGTGTAGTAGTCGCCTTGTTTGCTTCTGTCCAGCGCCACATTGATGGCGGGATAATCCATGACGCTGCCAATAAGCCCCAGCTTGCTGGTAAGTTCTTTGTTGTGTACCTCGGCCGGGCTCAGCATTTGGCTGGCCTTCATATTGTGATTAAGGCCCAGGGTGTGGCCCATTTCGTGCAGAATGAGATAGTAGATAAACTGCTTGTGCATTTCAGGCACTTCATTGGGCGCCCGGTCATCATCCAGTACTTCTACCGCTGTGGCACCGGCAGCAAACTGTGCCGCCAGCGACTGCGCCAGCTGGCAGGTAGCCCAATGCTTTTTACCGGCGGGGCTCAGCATTTCGTGCAGGCTGTGCTGGTGCCCGTGTGCACCCAGGCCAGCGGGGGCTGCTTCCTTTTCATACAGGTCGTCGAACACCACAGTGCCGGCACCGCTGCGCCATTCTACGGTGATATCGGCACCCAATATCTGGCCGGTACGGGGGTTGGTAAAGCTGGGGCCAATGGCGCCGTAGGGCGGGTACGCATTGCTCACCCAGCGAATGACATTGTAGCGAATATCGGCGGGGTCCCAGGTAGCAGTATCCGGCATTTCTTTCATCACAATGGCATTGCGGAAGCCGGCTTTCTCAAACGCTTCGTTCCAGCGGCGGCCTGCCTCCATCACATACGGACGCAGCTCTTTTGGCGTAGTATTTTCCACCCACCATACAATGGGCTCTACAGGTTCGCTCACGGCTGCGTTGGGGTCCTTTTTCACCAGGTGCCAGCGATTGATTACATCTTTAAACGGTGTAGCACTCAGCGAGGTCAGGTCATCAATTTCAGAAGAGAAATAACCGAGACGCGGATCATCTCTACGGCCACGAAAATCATTTTGTGGCACTTCCAAAAAGCTGTGCTGCAGTTTCACTTTGTTGAAGCGGGCATCGGTTACATCTTTTCCTCCCTGGTTAAAGGGCATGGGGTTATCATACGCCAGGTCTACAATTACATCGGTATTGTTGGGGTACGAACGAACGGCCAGTACCCGGCTTTTGGTAGGGTTCAGGTTGCCCAGATTGAACACTGCTGTAGGTGGTAAACCCGGTGGCATCATGGGTTTTACCGGATCGAGCTTATCGCCCACAAACAAACCGTCGGATGCTATCAGGTATCCTAACGAATCCTCAATGGCCACTTTTTCCGACAGAAAAACGGCCTCTGGTGCATCTACGTTGGCCGACTTGCTGACCGGATTGTTGGGATCATAAAAGAAGTTGGTGTTTTGGGTAGCAAACTCCAGTTTATCGAACACCTTGCGCACCTTAAAAATGAGGGTACTGCGGTGCATACTTTGGTTAAGAAACAACCCGGTAGAGCCCCCCAGCGAAAAGCTCTGGTAAATGAACTCTTTGTTCAGTTGGTCTTTGCGGATGTAGAGTTGAGTACTACCGGTTGTAGTATCCTGGTACACGGTAAAGAGGCCGGCCGCCTTTCGATGGCCTTTTGTTTTGTCGGCCACGCCGGGCTTGGCAGGCGGGGCTGGCTTTTTGGCCGAATCGGCAGCCGGTGCGGCAGGAGCGGCAGGCTTCTTATCGTCGCGTTGGGCTTGTGCAGCTACACACAACACCAGTGCAGCCGATAGCAGCCAGGTGGATTTCTTCATACAATGAGAGATTTTGAATGGACAATTTGCATCGAATTAATGGCAGTAAGAACAGTTTCGTACAAGTGGTAAAATAGCTATTTGGCAAAAGCGTTTGCCGAGGCTGGTGGCAGCGCTGGCCTACCCGGCCGCTTGCATCAGCTGCATCACCGGCTGCCAGCGCCGCTCAAACAATGCTTGTAAGTATGCGTGATCGGTAGCAGATAACTGTACCAGCCCCTGGGTGTTGAGTGCCACATGCTGCGGTGTGCGGATACCCGGAATGACCGTACTAACCTCCGGAAAACCCAGCACAAAACTGAGCGCCAGACTGGCCAGGCTACAATTGTACTGCTTGGCCAGCGGCAACATTTCGGTTCGTAGCACATCGGTAGTAGTTTGAATAATGTTGGGCGTAAGCCGATACGAACGATGGTCTTCGGACGAAAAGTTGGCACCTGGCTTAATGCGACCCGTGAGCAGGCCAAACTGCAAGGGCATGCGGGCAATGATGCCATAGCCCTGGCTGGCAGCCTGCCGCATAATAGGAACCGCCAACTGATTAATCAGATTGAGCACCAGCTGAAACCCATGCCCTTTTTGTAAGGCCAATAAATGAGCTGCCTCCGGCTCGGGTACAAAGGTGATGAGTGAAGCGCCCCAATAGCGGATTTTGCCTTGCTGCTGCAGCAGTTCCATGGCCTCTATGCACTCGCCCTGCTGCAAATGATGCAGGCGGGCTACATGCAAATGATGAAAATCGATATGGCTCCGCTTCAGCCGTCGCAGGCTTTGCTCGCAGGCAGCTATGATGTATTCTTTACTGTAATCAATGGCTATTTTGCCATCAGCACCAATTTTTTGTCCCACTTTGCTGGCTACCAATACGTCAGATCTATCAGCTACTGTATTGCCCAGTAAGGTTTCGGCATGGCCCAGGCCATAAAAATCGGCGGTATCAAAAAAATTGATCCCTGCATCCAGCGCCGCATGAATGGCCTGCACCGACACTGCATCATCTGATGGGCCCCAGCCAATTTCAACACCGCCTACGTTTGCACTGCCCCCTATCGCCCAGGTGCCAAATCCAATTTCACTCACCTTTAAATCAGTATTGCCAAACTGTCGGTACTTCATAGCTGTTAAAGGTCATGAATTGTTTCGGAGCCGGGCAACTAAATTTGCAGGGTAAAAGCCGATTGTATGAGCCGACCAATACGTGTGCTGGTAGCAAAAGTGGGCCTGGATGGCCACGACCGTGGAGCCAAAGTGATAGCTACTGCCCTGCGGGATGCCGGCATGGAAGTGATTTATACCGGACTACGCCAAACGCCTGAAATGGTAGTAAGTGCAGCCCTGCAGGAAGACGTGGACGCCATTGGTGTGAGTATATTGAGTGGCGCCCACATGACGGTTTTCCCCCGCATTAAAAAACTGATGGATGAAAAAGGGATGAACGATGTGCTATTGACTGGCGGCGGCATTATACCAGACGATGATATGCACCAGCTGAACGACCTGGGCGTGGGCAAGCTTTTTCCGCCCGGTACCAACACCCATGAAATAGCCGGCTACATCACCGACTGGGTAAAAACAAACCGCGACTTTTGATCAGCTTCGCTTGCGCTAAATAATAAAAAAGAACAGCCCTTGAGCTGTTCTTTTTTATTGCCATTCAGCCAGATTTGTTAATGACAAGAAATAGCTTCGGCACCTCGGCCTGCTGTAGGCATGGCCTCTAAATGCGGCGATATGTAAGGAATGCCTAAATCAAGACCCCGCAAAATGAGTAGTAGCGCAATAATGGCGGTAAACACGGGCAGCAAACGGCGCACCTTGCTGCGATACTGAATACTGAGCTGTGTGGAAAATAGCATGAGTGCCAGCATGAGCGGCATAGTAGCCAACCCAAATACGGCCATAAAGCCACCTGCCATCAGCGCATCGCCGGTAGCTACAGCCGCACTTAGCGCTACATACACAAGTCCGCAAGGCAGCAGGCCATTGAGCATACCCAGTACCAATGGTGCTGCACTATTTTGCCGGCCTACAAATGCCCCCATCAATGGCGACAGTTTGTTGCCAATAAACAGGGTCAATTGATTGTGATGAAACAACGAGGGTTTGAAAATGGACACCAATGCAAAAAAAAGCATGGCCAGCCCCAACACGATACTGAGTGCCTGCTGCCAACCTGCCAATACCAACTGTTGCCCTACCATACCAAACAACACACCTAACAAAGTATAGGTAATCGTTTTTCCGATAAAATAAAGAACCACTCCGGTGCTGCGCCCACGGCTACCATTGGCTGAAAGTGGCAGCGAAAGTGCAATAGGTCCGCACATACCTACGCAATGCAGGCCGCCTGCCATCCCCAGTACCAGTGCCGATATCATCATTGTTTCAAACATGACTCCGCCATTTAATTGATCAAGGTGCCACTGTTATTGCTTGCTGTTGGTAATAAGGTTTACCGTTATCCATCCAGCTTGTTTTTACTTCGTACCTGCCGGCCGCCAACTTGCTACGTGGCACCGAAACAGTGCCATTGCCTTCCAACGGCAGGGTCACATCAAACTTTGCATTATCGGGTCGGTAAAATTTCACTTCGCCAGCACCATTAAAACTACTTACGGGCAGTGTCACGGTTACTGCATCGGCGGCCGAGCTAATTGTTACCGACTTACCCAACGCTTGCAGGTTCTGCTCGCCATCAATCACCTCCTGGTACCGCAGTTCCTGCGCATAGTAGTCTGTACTGACCAGATCGAAATGCTGGATGGTACACAGGTACACCATGCTAAGCATGAACACTACAAAACCTACATACACCAGTAATATCTTCGTTCCCCAGTTCCATTTAATTGTCATAGTGGCTTCTGTTTAATTGTTTTCAAGTCAGCTTTTCTCTGAACCCTAATCAGGTATTGCTTTCCTACTCCACGTATCCCAAAAAGCTGGTTTTCACCGTTCTGATACGTTTGCCGTTTTGGTAAATTCCCAGCTTTACATCGCTATCGCGGCGCTTGATGGCGGTTTTTGGCAATACCACAAAAAAAGTTGTCTCTGCCTGACCTTCCGCCGGCGTTACCAGTTGGTGCCCTCCTACAAGATTTATGCGGCCGGGCACTTCTTCTACGCGTAGCTCTACTGTTATCTGCTGGTGGGTCTTGTTCACCATGTTCATGTGGTACAAATTGCTCAGGCTATCGGCCCCTACTTCCTGAAACAATTGGCCACGGGCCCTCAAAATAGTTACGTCTACATCATTGCGGGTGGCCAGCAGCACCACCAGTCCGCTTACCAGCAGCAACAATGCTGCTGAATACCCTTTCATACGACCCGTAAAGCGGAAAGGCTTTTTCTCGGCAATTTGTGTTTCGCTGGCAAAGCGTATCAATCCACGGTCGAGCCCCACTTTATCCATAACACTGTTACAAGCATCTATACAGGCTGTACAATTCACACATTCCAGCTGCGTCCCATTTCTGATATCAATACCAGTAGGACAAACTGCGACACACTGCTTACAATCAATGCAGTCGCCGGCAGCCGACCCTTCTGTACGCTTGCCCTTGACCCTTGGTTCGCCGCGGTTATAGTCATAGGCTACTACCACCGTATTCTTATCTAATATCACCCCTTGCAAGCGGCCGTACGGACACCAAACGGTGCATACAATTTCGCGGGCAAAAGCGTATACAGCATAAAAAGCCAGCGTGAAAAACAACAAGGCTACGAAACCCCCGAAGTGCTGCGATACAGGCTCACTGATGATTTGAAACAAAGCATCGGTGCCAATGATGTACGAAAGGAACGTATTGGCGATCACAAACGAAAGTGCAAAGAAGGCGACATGCTTGCCGATCTTCTTCACTGCTTTTTCAGCATTCCAAGGCTGTGCTTTTAGCTTTTTCTGCTCGTTCGGATTACCCTCTATCCACCACTCAATCCGGCGGAAGATCATTTCCATGAAAATGGTTTGCGGGCAGGCCCAACCGCAAAACACCCGCCCATAAATCATAGTAAACAAGTAAATGAACACCACAAAAGTGACCATGCCCACCCCAAAGATGATAAAGTCCTGCGGCCAGAAGATCATACCAAGAATGGAGAATTTGCCTTCTACCACATTGATCTGCAGGGCAGGATTGCCCTTGATACGAATAAATGGCAAACTGAAAAACAGCAACACATAAAATACGCTCAACACCGAACGCATTTTGTACCACTTTCCATGCGGTTGCCAGGCATGTATCCAATTGCGTTTCCCCTCTTTGGTTACAGAGGGCATACGGTCGCGAAACGACTGATCCAGCTGTTCAAAACTGATTTTAGCAACAGATTTCGTACTCTTCGGATTGGCTTCTGCTTCCATGGTTGCTTGCATTTATTTGGCAGGTGCCACCGCTACTGTTGTATCGGCAGGCGCTACCACTTTACTGTCGTCGTACAAATCGCCTTGCGCCTCTTTGGCATTTGGCGGATTGGTTCCCTTCAAGCTTTTCACATAGCTGGCTAGCTGCGCCATTTGCACAGGCGAAAAATCATCTTTCCAACTCCGCATACCTTTTTCTACCCAACCGTACTTAATGGACTTGAATACATCGCCAATGCCCCCACCATGTATCCAATAGTCATCGGTCAAATTGGGTCCCACTGTGTTTCCTTCGCCGGCAGTGCCATGGCAGGCTACACAGTTAGTTGCAAACAACGCCTTGCCAGCTGCTATGCCATCGGCATCCAGCATCTTTACCGAGTTTTCATCCACATTATTAGCCGACTTTGCCAGGTAAGCTGCTTTTTCTTCTTCCGCCTTCTTAATGGCTATTTGCAATTCCTCTGCCTGTAACGGGGCACTGTGCGACACGTGATAACGATACAAATACACCGCCGAAAACAGAATAGAGATGGCGAAAGCAATGGTCCACCACGGCGGCAGCTTATTGTCAAGCTCACTTATACCGTCATAATCGTGGCTCAAATCAATTTCCTGCTCTTGTTCCAGCGGCTTGGCCTTGCTGATACGGTACCACCAACTTTCTTTCGGGGCCGCCGCAGCAGCTTCTTTATCGGTCGCAAATACCCGCTTGCTCTCAATACCTACCAAAAACTTCAGTTGGTACACCAGCGCAATCAGGATCACAATTTCCACAGCAATCACTGCGATAAGTAGGTAAAAAGTAAAGGGCGAAAGGCCATTGATGCTATTGTCGACCACTGCAGGTGTGGCAGCAACATCGGTCGCCTGGCCTATAGCCACCATCGACCACAGCGAGCTACCAATCAGCAACAGGATGACTTTCACAGCCGGATTTTCAATACCAACGCGGGCAGCAGCTGCCCGCTCCTGGCGAAGCCGATCTCTGAATAAAGAGGTCGCACTGTTTACCACACTGCCCAGTATGGCAATGGCCAAGGCCAGTAAAATCATAATAGCCACCAGCATTTGCGCCAGCGGATTGCTCATGGTGCTGGGTGGCTTAGGCTGAGCTGCTGCCAGCTGTGCAATGCTTGTAAACAGTACAAGCAACAACACTGCTTTGCCAGCCACCTTATGGTTGAAAGTGAGAAAACGTATCATGGAAGGTTAGTTTAATTAGGATTGGAGTGGAAGGTTACCGTTGTCTTGCATGCGCTTTTTATCGGCCCCAATAACCCATACAGCTACGGCAGTAAAAAACACCACGAAAATTACGAGACCAATGAGCGGAAAAATTTCGACGCCGGCAATACTCTTGAGGTAATTGATGAACTTCATGGTAGCGCTTATTTGATGGTGACGGCATCTTTGTTTTCGCCTTTGATATCAGTTCCCAGTCGCTGCAGATAAGCAATCAACGCAATAATCTCCCGATCAGGTGCCGTCTTGATCTTATCTTTCTTTAATCCGTCCGCTATAGCTTTTGCCTGCGTTTGCAAATCGCTGATTGCCTTGGCTTCATAGCCCTCTTCATAGGGTACGCCCAAGGTGCGCATTGCCGCCACCTTGGCTTCGGTCAGGTTGGTACTAAGCGGTGCATCCAACAACCAGGGATAATTTGGCATCAAACTTCCCGGACTCATCAGCGCCGGCTTCAGCATATGATTGTAGTGCCAGCTATCCGGATACTTACCGCCAATGCGGGCCAAATCGGGACCAGTACGCTTGCTACCCCACTGAAATGGATGGTCGTACACAAACTCGCCGGCCTTGCTGTATTCGCCATAGCGTACCACCTCATCGCGGAAGGGACGCACCAACTGTGAGTGACAAGTATAGCAGCCTTCACGTATATAAATATCCCGACCCTCCAACTCAAGTGGCGTATATGGTTTCACCGCAGCAATGGTGGGAATGTTTGACTTTACCAGGAAGGTGGGCACCAATTCGAGGATACCACCAATAGCTACTACCACCAGGCTCAGCACCAGCATTTGCACGGGCCTACGCTCAATCCATGCATGCCAGAAATTGTACCCTTTGTGCGGTGCATAGGCTTTGGCCAGTGCCGGCGCTTCGGCATACTCTGTCGGAATGAACTTGCCTGCTGCCACTGTTTTCCAAACGTTGTAAATCATCAAGAAAACACCGGCGAGATAAAGTGTTCCTCCTACTCCCCGCAGTATGTACATGGGGCGGATGTTGGTCACCGTTTGCAAAAACTGATACTTCAGCGTTCCTTCTGGTGTAAACTCCTTCCACATGAGGGCTTGTGAGAAACCAGCCCAGTACATGGGTATAGCGTACAAAATGATACCCAGCGTACCGATCCAAAAATGGTTGGCGGCTAATTTCTTACTGTACAGTTCGGTACCATATAACCGAGGAATAAGGAAGTAAATAGCACCGAATGTCAAAAATCCGTTCCACCCAAGCGCACCTACGTGCACGTGTGCTACGGTCCAGTCAGTAAAGTGCGAAATGGCGTTCACGTTTTTAAGGCTGAGCATGGGCCCCTCAAATGTGCTCATACCGTAGCAGGTAAGTGCCACTACAAAAAATTTCAAAATGGGCTCTTCGCGTACTTTATCCCAGGCACCACGCAGGGTCATCAGGCCATTGAGCATACCTGCCCATGATGGCAAAATGAGCATGACACTGAATACAGTACCCAACGACTGTGCCCAATCGGGCAGGGCACTGTACAACAGGTGGTGCGGACCAGCCCAGATGTACAAAAAGATGAGTGCCCAAAAATGTACAATGCTCCACCGATAACTGTATACAGGCCGGTTAGCCGCTTTAGGTACAAAGTAGTACATCACACCAATGAAGGGGGTGGTGAGGAAGAAAGCCACCGCATTGTGACCGTACCACCACTGCACCAGCGCATCCTGCACGCCGGCATACCAGCTATAGCTTTTCAGCATGCTCACCGGCAGCTCAAACGAGTTGACGATGTGCAACATAGCCACCGTCACCCAGGTAGCTATCCAAAACCACACTGCCACATACATGTGCCGCTCTCTGCGCTGAATAATGGTCATGAACATATTGATACCAAACACCACCCAGATCAGCGTAATGGCAATATCAATAGGCCACTCCAACTCGGCATACTCCTTGCCAGTAGTATGGCCCGTAATGAGCGTAACCGCTGCTGATACAATGATGACCTGCCATCCCCAGAAATGAATCCAGCCAAGCTTTTCACTCCACATCGATGCTTTCATGAGGCGTGGCAAAGCATAGTACACCGTCATGAAAATGGCATTTCCCACAAAAGCGAAAATGACCGCATTGGTATGAATGGGCCGGATACGACCGAAAGTGGTATAGGCAAAATCGAAGTTGAGTGCCGGAAACGCCATTTGAAAGGCGACCAGCAAGCCCACCAACATACCCACTACTCCCCAAATGATGGAAGCAAACAAGAATGCTTTCGGCAACTTGTTGTCGTAGTGAAATTTTTCTAATGGTTGTTGCATACGAAACGGATTGTTTTTACAAGCTATTGTTTGGGTTTTGGTTGATCATCGAACAGCATACGGAGTGGTGGGCCGTAGTCATCATCAAACTGACCATTGCGGGCACTTATTAAAAAGGCAACTAAAAAGCCACCCGCAACCAGAATGCTGGCTATCAGTAGTATGAGCATGACTGCCATAGGACCTCAGATTTTTGAACAAAAGGCTCAGTGAAGAATGTGGGCTGTGTACGAAATCAAAACTATTTTCCGGCTATACCACTGTCAGTGACAGCACTCATAGGGCTCCATGATTTTCGTCATGTTTGTGTCAGCTTTGTTCAATACAGCGCTGTTAATCATTCAAATAATTCTACAAGCGCCCTATCAGTAGCCCCGCTTTGGAAAAAAAAGCTCCGACAAATGTGCCGAAGCGGAATAGAAGTATGAAACGATGAAGTGAATGGCTTTGGCTATCGGCCGGAAGATTGGCGCAGCCTGCCACGGCCAGACTCGATACCCAGCCAGGTAATGAGAATAATGGAAATGCTGCTACTGGGCATAAGTATAGCGGCCACCAGCGGACTGAGTGCTCCCTGAAACGCAAAAGACAGCCCCACCATATTGTACAAAATAGAAATGATGAAAGAGATAACAACCACCTTCCTGCCACGTTTCGCCATCGATACATAGCGATGCAGTAAATGCAATCTTCCTGCCTCCATAATAGCATCGCAGCCTGGCGAAAAAATATTGATATCTTCCGTAACAGCAATACCCACTTGTGCCGCCTTCAGTGCACCGGCATCATTCAGTCCATCTCCCACCATCATTACCACATCACCTGCTTGCCTGCATTGCTCTACATACCGCAGCTTATCGGCGGGTGCCTGGTTGAATCGGATATTGGCCGAGGCACCCAGTAACTGCTGAATAGCCTGATGCTCAGCATCGTTGTCGCCACTCAGTACCGAAAGTTTACGATTGGGTAGCAAACGCCTGATCATCCGCTGCAAACCGAGGCGATAGTGATTGCGTAGCAAAAAGAAACCCTGCTGTTTACCATCTATACTCCACGCCACTACAGATGAGCGAACATCGAAATGGTGGTGACCCCAAACAAATTGCGGACTGCCAAACTTCACATGACAATCATTGATCCAGGCTTCTACGCCACGTCCGGCATGCTCCTTTACATGGGTGAGGTGC
>JALOMC010000343.1 GCA_025455665.1 Chitinophagaceae bacterium
GCCCGGCGAATTGGTACCAATGCCCACATTGCCCAGGCTGTCTAAAAAAAGCGAGTAGTCTTTGATGCCCGACCTGACGAAGTTCAATCCCTTGGCCGCAAGGTTGATGTGAAAGCGGGTAGAATCGGCTCTGTCTACAAATGATAACAATTCGACGTTGTTGCCCGTACCCTTGATGGTGAGCGGCCGGTTGGGCTGGTTGGTATTGATGCCTACATGTTGGGCGTGGGTGGCCGATAGCAAGGCGAAGCTGGCGCCGACGAGGAAGCTACATTTCATGGCTGTGTTTTTTGGCGGTACTGATGAATTGGGAAGATGCTGCGGAGGCCGGCTGGGGGGCCTATGCCGTTGTGCTGGTTAAAAGTGAAAAATCATCAGTGCCTGCTGCTATTTTGGGCGAGGCAAAACGAGGCAAACGGCCGGACAAAGCGAGGCCGGGCCCACAGGTGGCTCATGGCGTGATGAGGCAGCTGCGCAGCAGTTACAGCTGGCTCATGGCGTGATGAGGCAGCTGCGCAGCAGTTACAGCTGGCTAATCAATTGATCGAGATCTTGCGTGGCGGAGACGGGCAGCCGCTGGCGTAGCCTTGATTTTGACTTGCGCACCGTATCGGCCGATACGCCCAGCATGCTGGCAATGTGCTTGTTGCCCACGCCCAGTTTTACCAATGCAGCCATGCGCAGGTCGGCAGGCGTAGCCTCGGGGGCCAGCTGCTGCAGGCGCTCAAAAAACAGCGGATACACCCTGTCAAACATGGCCCTGAATCGTAGCCAGTCTTCTTCGGTCAAAATCGTTTGCGAAATCAGCTCGGTAGGCTGCAGCGGTTGCATCTGGCGTTCCAGTTTTTCTATCAGCTCTGTTTTTTCTACTACATGCTGCATGTATTCGGCCAGCTGGTCGGCGGCGGCATTTGCCAGCAGGGTTTGCTGCGCCAGTTGCTGCTGCAGCATGGCTTGTTGGTGTTTTTTGCGCTGGTATACGGCATAGCCCAGCACGGCGGTCAGCAGCAGGCCGGTTAGCAGCAGGTAGCGTTTTTGCCGTTCGGCCTGTTGGGCGGCCAATAGCTCGTTGCGCTGCAGCTTTGTTTTTTCAAAAGCCAGCTCCGTTTGCACCACATCGTAGCGGCTGCGGCTGAGCACCGCTTGCAGCGAGTCTTTCAGGCGCTGATAGTGCTGCCAGTAAGGTGCTGCTGCGGCATGCTGCTGCCGGGCTGCAAGCACCTGGGCGAGGGTATAGGCTGCCGCCATAGGGTACTGGGGCTGGTAGTAGCCGGCGGCCCGGGTAGTTAGCTCATAAGCCGTGCGGGCACGTGCTTCTGCTTGTGGCAGGCGGCCTTCGGCCAGGTCGATGGCGGCTATGCGCTGCAGGGTATTGCCGGCACTGGGTACGTCGCCTCGGCGCATGGCCTGCTCAAAATCGGTTTGCAGCAGGGGCAGGGCTGCATCATAGCGCTGCTGCTGCAAGTACAGGTGTCCCAAATTGCCACCTACAATGGCTTGCCAGTCGGCATTGCCCCGCTGCTGCGCCCACAGCATGGCAGTATCGTACCAGGCCTTGGCATCGTTGTACTGCTGCAGGCGCTGGTAGCTCATGGCTATCAGGTTGGGCATGGCGTACAGCCGGCCATCGGTGGGGCGGGGCTCATTGCTTTGCAATGCTTGTTTTACAAATCCAATGCAGCGTTCATACTCCTCTATCCTGAAAAAGAGATCGCCCAGGCGGCGCAGCAGTTCGGCATTGCCGGCATACAGCTGCGTGCCGGTTTGCTGGCGCAGTTCCCATGTTTTCAAAAAATAGAATACTGCTTTTTCGTTGGGCCCGCAGCGGCTGTACTTATCGGCCAGGGCGTAGTAGCAGGCCGCCAGCAGTTCTTCGTTTTGCAAGGCAGTGGCAGTGTTGCTGGCTTGCAGCAGGTTGGGCAGGGCCGAGTCGCAGGCTAGTTTGGGGGCTACCATGCTGTGCAGTACGGTGGCACGTACAGCCCGGTGGTCGGGCGCTTTTCGGCTCAGCATCGCCAGGGTATCCAATACAGCCATGCGCTGCGGCCGCGGCAGTGCTATCATCAGCTCGTATAGCTGCCATAGCCGCTTGCCTTCGCCAGGCTGTGCCTGCTGCAGTGTTTCTTGCCAGTCGGGCGGCAGTACCTGTGCGTTGCCAAAGCTGGCTGTTGTCCAGCAGGCCACCACCAGTATCCATCGGGCCATCATGGTGCCAAGGTAGCACGCCATCGGCATACTCGCTTGCCTCGTCAGGGTACAATGTAAAAGATGCTGCAGGCAAAAAAGCCGCTATTAGCGCTTCCGCTCCAGAGTGTCGCGGGTCCGCTGATGCTGGGTCGGATGGCAATAGTGCCGTCGCTGCGTATTTGCAGCACACCCGTTCCCAGCGTACCGTTTACCTGCACCTGTATGGGCTGGCGCACGGTATTGGCCGGCCTGAAGCGGGCCGGCAGGGTAGTATTGTACACCAGCTCCAGTGCACCGGTCGCATTCATGGTGGTGTTGTCGGCTGTCAGCATTACACACACCATATTACCGGTGCGTACTACGCGTACTAGCTGGCCCGTGCTGTAGGTATTGTTGCCAAAGCCCCAGCTGCCCGAGTAGCTGGCGCTTTCGTAGTGGTTCAGTACCGTACGCACACCGCCGCCCGCCGGTAGCAGGATGCCGCCGTCCAGCCGGGCCTCGCCACTTACATGCAGCGGCGCCAGCGGATTGGTAAGGCCATGGCCAATGCCAATATTGCCGTTTGGCAGCATGTATATTTCTGCGCTATTGTTGCCCGCACCAGCCCGCAGCCACAGGTTGTTGTCACTGCCACTGTTCAGGTTGGCTCCCACCGGTGTTTGTTGCAAAATCAACTCGCCATCGGGGGTACTGATGCGCAGGTCGGCATTGCCTTCGCCACGGTGAAATCGGGCTACTGTAGTCATGGTCGGGTTCACGCTTACTACGTGCAGCGTGGCCGAGGGGTCGCCGTTGTTGATACCTACCCGTCCGTTGATACCCAGGTACAGCACATGGTCGCGGATATTGGTGGCAGCAAAGTTCAGCCCCACCAAATCGGGCATGTCGATGTGCCAGCGGGGGGCATCGGTCAGGTCGTGAAAGGCCAGCAACTGGCTGATAGGACTGGGTGCTGTGCCCTGGCCACGAATGGTGAGCGGCCGCGAAGGAGCGGTGGTGCCTATGCCCACCATTTGGGCCAGGCAGCTGCTGCCGGTGTACAACAAGGCAGATAGCATGAGTAGTTTTTTCATGTGTGATTTTTTTATAGATGCTGAATACTAAGCCCGTGAGGAGGCGCCTGGCCAAGGCAGCCGGCGCGGTGGTTGGCGCCGGCTGCAGCGTGGGTAGAATGGGGGGGTGGCTGCTCCAGCTGCTGCTGCAGGCGGCGGCTGCGCCGATAGCTTTCGGCCAGCAGTAGCAGCAGCCACAGTATGCAGCCCAGCAAAAGGGGCAGCCACCAATAGCTGCGCCAGGTGTGTCGGTTGAAAATGGAATGCTTGGCCATGGTGCTCGTTGAAAGACGCAAGCCAAAATGCGCCAACTGTTGCAAACACGCC
>JALOMC010000344.1 GCA_025455665.1 Chitinophagaceae bacterium
CAGGAAATAATGCCCCCGGGGCAAGGCAGCGGTGTTGATACGGAGGTTTGCGCCTACGCCGGCAGGTTGCCAGGTTTGCAGCAGGTGGATCTTGCCTTGCACATCGGTCAGGCGCAGCTGCACTGGCCCTGCACCGGCACTACCGCCCCAGTAGAGGGTGGTGCTGCTGCTGGCAGGGTTGGGCCAAAGCCGTGTTTGTGCCGAAGCGGATGCCGGTACCAGCCATTGGCGGCTGTAGCGCAGTTCACCTGTTTCGGCCCGCCAGCTTAGCCGGTAGTACCATGGCTGCTGGGCAGCCGCTTGTTCGTCGGTGTAGCTGAATTGCTGCTGGCGCTGCTGGCCGCGTAGCTGCCCAATCTGGCCGAATACCTGGCCATCTGTGCTTCGCTCTATACCAAACTGTATGGCCTGGTCCAATGGGCTGGTGCGCCATTGTACCTGCACATGTTGCGGGCCGGTGCGCTGGGCAGCCGTCCACAACAGGTTAATGGGCAGCAGGGCACTGCTGGGCTGCCGGAATGCATACAAATCTGTTTGCGCCGGATTGTTCCGATAATCCTGCCACGCTATGAAAACATTTCCGTTGGGATCGGCGGCTACCGCCGGATTGACCGATGCATCGGGCCGCGTACAAATAGGCGAGGTGCCACTGCCAAATGGCTGGCCCGACGCCACTAAAAAGCGATAGCTGGCTATTTGATCGTTTTGCGTATCGTAGGCTATCACAGCATTACCAATGCCGTCTTCCGATAGGTCGTAGTTGATGATGTGCGATTGACCGGTGACTACGGCCAGCCCATTGTTGGCGTACAGGCGGGTGCCGGCAGGGTTCACCCGCTGCACGTATATAGCCCCCAGCGGGCTATTGCGCAGGTCGTACCAGGCTGCCAGCAGGCCGCCGGTACCATCGGGCACAGCCATGGTGTTGTACAGGTCGGCATTGGTACCAGTGCATAGCTGAATGCCATTGGCCGCCCACTGCACTGTGCCGTTGCTGCCAATGCGTTGGGCATAATAGTCGGCCCGGTAGGGGAAACTCAAACCATTGTTGGGATCATTTCTGTAATCGCTCCAGCAGATGTAGGCACCGCCCACATTATCGGGCACTACTGCGCCGCCGGGTCTGATGGTTTCGCGGGTTTGGTTGCTGGTCTGGTTGCATATCACCACGCCATTGGTGGTCCATTGTACGGCCCCGGCAGCATTGATGCGCTGGGCATACACATCCAGATTGCTGTATTCGCCGCTGCTGTTCGTGCCGCTGTTGCGGGCATCCAGCATGGCCACAATGGCGCCCCCGGCATTATCGGCCACTATACCCATGGGCCGGGCCACATTACTGTTCAGCAATAGGCCGTTGGCCGTCCAGGCAGGCGTGCCTGTACTGTTGATGCGCTGTGCATAGGTCCGCCAGCCATCGGCATTGGCGGGATCGCTGCGCAGGTCCAGCCAGCTGGCATACACACCGCCTTGCCCGTCCAGTGCCAGGTCGGTATCGTACTGATCATTGGCCGCATTGCACACCAATACACCATCCGCCCCCCATAGCTGCAGTCCGTCGATGTCTATTTTTTGCACACCTATATCAAAAAAACTGCCGTTTACTTCCGTCCAGGCTACAAAAAAGTCGCCACTGCCATCGGCCAATACCCGGTCGATGGTGCGGGCTTTGTTGCTGCTGCAAAGCTTTTTGCCGGTGTAGCTGCCAGCAGGGCTCCATACCGGTACGCCGGTCAGGTCCAGCCGGTCGTAGTAGATGTCTGGCTGACCATTGCGGGTGTCTTCCCACACCACTATGGCGCCACCATCGTAGTCGGGAATGATAAACTGCTTTTCCTGCATGCCGGTTGCCGTCACCACCCGATTGTTGGCCACCGTAGGGTCGGTACTCCACTGGGCAGCCAGTGGCAGGGCCAGCAGGCCGGCTGCCAGCACAGTGCACAACTTTATGGTAGTGGTTGGTTTCAGCATACTTAGCGCTACTTTTTGCAGGCCGAAAAAACACCAGCCCAACAACGCAGTCATTTAATAATTGCCCACAGCTGTCAGTACGCTGTGGATTGCATTTTTTTTACTGGTATAAAAGTACAGCTTGTAACCGGTGTTCAGGTAGGGCCTGTACTTTTGCCGGCAGTCAAAAGCAAGAGAATACAGCCCGCATGCAGGATTTGGAGCCTTTTTACCGGTGGCGTGATATGTACGTGAGCGAAGAAGACGAGCGGAGCCCCTTCTTTGGGGTGGATTTCAGTACAGCACCACGGTCTACAATTATTTCATTCACCCCCAGTGGGATGATATGGGCAGCCGTACGCTGTTCATCAAGGTGCTGTATGCCGATTATAAAAAGCATTTCGTGATCCTGGAGCTGATCGGAGAGTGGAACGATGCCATCGAAAACGACATCATGACCCTGCGCCGCGAGGTCACCGATCATTTCTTTGCCGAAGGCATTACCAAGTTTATCCTCATTGCCGAAAACGTGCTCAATTTTCACAGCAGCGAAGCCGACTACTACGAAGAGTGGTTTGAAAACGTGACTGATGAAGAAGGCTGGATCATGATGCTGAATATGCCCGAAAGCAGCCAGTACGACTTCAAGAAGACGAAGCTGCACTACTACATTGAGCTGAAGGAAATGGCCGACTGGCGCCGCTATCAGCCCGAGGCACTGTTCAAAAAAATAGACGACGAAATAAAAAAGCGACTCCGTTGAGTCGCTTTTTTATAGGCTGGCATGCGTCGCTTTTACGGCGTCACAAACAAGGCTTTTAGTTCCGTGGCCTCATCTGGTTTCAGTTTGCCACCCAGTATCAGGCGCACCTGTCGGCGGCGCAGGGCTCCTTCGTATAGCTTTTGCTCGTCGTCTGTTTCGGGCAGTACCGCCGGCACTGGCCGCGGGTTATTGTTGGGGTCCAGCGCTACAAAGGTGAAATAGGCTTCGTTGCTTTCATATTTAAACTGGTGCAGCGTATCCTCGCCCCATACCCGCAGGTATATCTCCATGCTGGTGTTAAAGGCCCGGGTCACCTTGGCCTCTATGTGCACATAGTGCCCCAGCTTGATGGGGTTTTTAAACGAAATATTGTCGACCGAAGCGGTCACTACCGGGGCGCTGCAGTGCTTGGCGGCACAGTACGCAGCGGCTATATCCATCCAGTACATCAGGCGGCCACCCATCAGGTTGCCAAACGTATTCGTGTCGTTTGGCAGCACCAGCTCGTTCATGTGGTTAATGCTGTCACTTACTTTTTTCGCTTGCATGCCGCGAAGGTAGCGGGTTCGAAGTTTTGGAAGGGGGCGGGGAGGATGAGGGCAAGGCGAAGGTCAAGGTTGAGGTCAAGGTTGAGGTCAAGGGCACGGAGCGAAACATGAAAGCAGAAAGGTCAGCTTCGTTTTTCCGGTCTTAAATCAACATCGCCAATCTCGAATCCTTTTGCGTCCTTTGCGTTGCTATTGGTCAAGGCTATCGCTGCTGTCCTTTTACCGGGGCAGGAGAGGAAAGTCCGGACAGCGCAGGGCAGCCCATCCCGCTAACGGCGGGACACCCCGGCAACGGGGGCGAGAAAGTGCCACAGAAAATAACCGCCCCGCCTCGGCAGGGTAAGGGTGAAAACGGGAGGTAAGAGCTCCCGATGGCCGGTTGCAAGGCCGGCCATGGGTAAACCTTGGGCGCTGAAATGCCATGTATAGGAGCGGCTGAAGGCGGCCCGCCTGACTTCGCCGCAAGGCGGGGACGCTCCAGGGTAGGCAGATGCAGGCGACCAGCAATGGGCGTCGTAGATAAATGATAGCAACCCCGCTTCGGCAGGGTCACAGAATCCGGCTTATGCAGCCAGTAGCTTTATTTGAAGCCCCTGTACCACCCGCTGGTGCGGGGGCTTCGCCATTCGGTGCCTGCCGGTGCAGCAGCCAACCATTTTTTTAAATACATTTTTGGGGCTTCACCTGTAGTACTACTATTTGGCAACAGTGGCGATGGCACCGTTCGTCTGCCTGCTACTATTGCGCCCCCTCCACCTTGACCTCGCCCTCCACCTCCACCTTTCCCAATCTGCTACCTTTGCCCGCCATGAATGCACCCGTACACGAAACCTACATGCGCCGCTGCCTGCAGCTGGCAGCGCTGGGCGCCGGCCGTGTAGCGCCCAACCCGCTGGTAGGCGCCGTGCTGGTACACCAGGGGCGCATCATAGGCGAGGGGTACCACCAGCAGTTTGGCCAGGCCCATGCCGAGGTAAACTGCCTGGCCAGCGTAGCCCCGGCCGACCGGCCGCTGATACCGGCCAGCACCATGTACGTAAGCCTGGAGCCCTGCGCCCATTTTGGCAAAACACCACCCTGCGCCGACCGGCTGGTGACCGAAAAAGTAGCCGCAGTGGTAGTGGCCTGCCGCGATCCGTTTGCCGCTGTCAACGGCAAGGGCATCGAAAAGATGGAGCAGGCCGGCATTCCGGTGACGGTGGGTGTACTGGAGGCCGAAGCTGCCTGGCAAAACCGACGTTTTTTTACCTGGCATACCGCCCACCGGCCCTACGTGGTGCTCAAGTGGGCCCAATCGGCCGATGGATGGCTGGGCCGTGCCGGCCAGCGCACCGCCATCAGCAGCCCTGCCAGCCAGCGGCTGGTACACCGCTGGCGCAGCGAAGAAGCCGCCATCTTGGTGGGTACCAATACCGCCCTCATCGATAACCCGAGGCTGGATGTGCGCCACTGGCCCGGCCCGGCACCCATGCGGGTATTGATAGACCGCCACTTACGGGTGCCTGCCACCCACCACCTGCTGGATGGTAGCCAGCCCACGCTGGTACTCACTGCGGCACCGGGGCCAGCCGGCAGCGCAGCTACCTACCACCCGCTGCCTGATGGCCGTACCGATGTACCTGCGCTGCTGCAGGCACTGTACCAGCAAGGGCTGCAGAGCGTATTGATAGAAGGAGGTGGCCAATTACTGCAGTCGTTTATACAAACTGGCCTTTGGGACGAAGCCCGGGTTATTACCAATCAGGCCCTGCAACTGGGTGCCGGCGTGCCTGCCCCCTTGCCGGGGCTGGCAGCGCAGCTGCACCAACATTTTGAAACAGAAGCCAACGAGCAGGTGCATATTTGGCGAAATACCAATCCGGCAGCGGGGCGATAATGCCAGCGGAGCCGAAGCGAAATCATGAACCATTACTACAAAACGATTGGAAAAGAGGGCCTGGCGGAGTTCAAAGACCGGGGCAGTCGTTTCCTGGCGTTTGCCTACCCGGTCACTAC
>JALOMC010000345.1 GCA_025455665.1 Chitinophagaceae bacterium
GGCTGCCGAGCAGGCCTTCGAAAAAAGCGTGTCGCTGCGCCAGGGGGCCGAGCCTTTCGTGTTTTACGAAGGGCCACCCAGTGCCAACGGCATGCCCGGTATTCACCATGTTATCAGCCGCACCATTAAAGACCTGGTGTGCCGCTACAAAACCATGCAAGGCTATCAGGTGCACCGCAAGGGCGGATGGGATACCCATGGCCTGCCCGTAGAATTGGGCGTGGAAAAAGAACTGGGCATTACCAAAGAAGACATTGGTAAAAAGATAACCGTAGCCGAGTACAACCAAAAGTGCCGCGAAGCCGTGACATCGAAAGCCTGTGGTGGCTGCTGAAAAAGATGTACGATCGTGGCCTGCTGTACCAAAGTGTGAGTATTCAGCCGTACAGCCCCGCTGCCGGCACCGGCCTCAGCAGCCACGAGCTGAACCAGCCCGGCACTTATAAAGATGTAAAGGATACCAGCGCTACCGTCATGTTCAGGGCGGTGCAAGACGAAAGGAGTCAATTTTTGTTTGATGCTTTGAAAGTCTCCCCCGCAGGGGGAGATACAGAGGGGGCCGTGTTCTTGATGGCATGGACCACTACGCCATGGACCCTGCCCAGCAACCTGGGCCTGACCGTAGGCGCCGACATTGACTACGTGCTGGTAAAAACCTTTAACCCCTACACCCACCTGCCCGTAAATGTGGTGCTGGCCAAAGAGCTGCTACACAAGTACCTGAAGGCCGACAATGAAAACGGCGACTTTGCAGCCTACCAAGCCAAAATAGCAGCCGGCGAGCAGGTAAAGGAAGGGGCGCCCTGGACAACTGTGCTAACGTGCAAAGGCGCCGCGTTGGAAAACCTGCGCTACGAGCAGCTGCTACAGAAATCAAAAAAATCACCCCCGATGCGGACCCCTTCCGCGTACTACTGGGCGATTTTGTAACCACCCAGGATGGTACCGGCATTGTGCATACCGCCCCGGCCTTTGGCGCCGATGACTACAAAGTGGGCAAAAAATACAACATCGGTATCCTGACCATGGTAGACCGCCAAGGCAAGTTTGTGGACGGCCTCGGTGAATTCAGCGGTCGCTACGTAAAGAACTACAAAGACGAAAAAGACTATGTAGATGTCAACGTAGACATCTCCGTGAAGCTGAAGCTCGAAAACCGGGCGTTTAAAGTAGAGAAGTACGAGCACAACTACCCCCACTGCTGGCGTACCGATAAGCCCATTTTGTACTATCCGCTGGATGCCTGGTTTATCCGCACCACCGCGCTGAAAGACCGCATGGTGGAGCTGAACAAAACCATCCGCTGGAAGCCCGAAAGCACCGGCACCGGCCGCTTTGGCAACTGGCTGGAAAACATGGTAGACTGGAACCTGAGCCGCAGCCGTTATTGGGGCACGCCGCTGCCTGTGTGGCGCACCGATGATGGTGCTGAGGAGGTTTGTATTGGTAGCATAGCCGAGCTGAAGGCTCACCTGCACCCCGATAGCCCGGTGCAGCAGATAACCGACCTGCACAAGCCGCAGGTAGACGAGGTGGTGCTGCAAAGCCCATCGGGCAAGCCCATGAAGCGGGTACCCGACCTGATTGATGTATGGTTCGACAGTGGCGCCATGCCCTACGCACAGTGGCATTTCCCGTTTGAAAACAAGGAAATTTTTGCCCGCAACTACCCGGCCAGCTTTATAGCAGAGGGCGTAGACCAAACGCGGGGCTGGTTTTATACCCTGCACGCCATTGGTAGCCTGGTAAAAGAAGATATTGAAGCCGAACTGAAAGCCGCCGGCCTTTACCCTCCCCCCACGGGGGAGCTGGAGGGGGTCGCTTACAAAACAGTAGTGAGCAACGGCCTGGTGCTGGATAAGAACGGCAATAAAATGAGCAAGCGCCTCGGCAACGTGGTCGATCCGTTTAAGACCATTGAAACCTACGGTGCCGATGCCACCCGTTGGTACCTCGTCACAAATGCCAGCCCCTGGGACAACCTGAAATTTGACCTGGCCGGGATACAGGAAGTGCAGCGCAAATTCTTTGGCACCCTGTACAATACTTACCAGTTTTTTGTGCTGTATGCCAATGTGGACGGCTTCGCCTTTAAAGAAGCCTACATACCGGTGGCCGAGCGGCCCGAAATAGACCGCTGGGTACTGAGCAGTTTGAATACGCTGGTGCAGCGGGTAACCGCTTCTATGGACGACTACGAGCCTACGCAGGCCGGCCGCCTGATGGAGGAGTTTTTGGATGAGCACCTGAGCAACTGGTACGTGCGACTGTGCCGCCGCCGCTTTTGGAAAGGAGAATATACCCACGATAAAATATGCGCCTACCAAACCTTGTACGAGTGCCTGGAAACCCTGGTACGCCTGATGGCGCCCATTTCGCCGTTCTTCAGCGATGCGGTGTTCCGGCAGCTGAATGCCGTGACCGGCCGGTTTGTGGTCGATAGCGTACACCACGTGGCGTACCCGGTGGCCGATGCTGCCGCCATCGACACCGAGCTGGAAGAGCGGATGCAACTGGCGCAGGATGCCAGCAGCCTGGTGCTGAGCTTGCGCAAAAAGGTGAACATCAAGGTGCGCCAGCCGCTGCAAAAGGTGCTGATACCGGTGCTGAACCCCGCCATGCAAGCCCAGCTGGAAAAAGTGGAAGACCTGATAAAGGCAGAAGTGAACGTAAAAGAGATAGCCTACCTGACGGAAACAGAAGGCTTCATCAGCAAAAAACTGAAGCCCAATTTTGCCTTGCTGGGCAAGAAACTGGGGCCCAACATGAAGGCCGTGGCCGCTGAGCTGGCGGCTTTCGACCAACACCGGATAGCCCAACTTGAAAAGGAAGGCGAGGCGGTACTACAGGTGAATGGGCAGCCTATAACCATACTTGCCAGCGAGGTGGAAATAAGTGCAGACGATATCCCCGGCTGGAGCGTAGCCGGCAAGGGCAACCTGACGGTGGCACTTGACATTACCCTGACCGATGAGCTGCGCATGGAAGGCGATGCCCGTGAACTGGTGAACCGTATTCAGAACATTCGCAAAGACATGGACTTTGCGCTGACCGACCGCATTGCGGTGCAGCTGGCGGGAGGGGCGGATATTATGAAATCGTTCGATGGCTTCAAGTCCTATATTTGCGCCGAAATTTTGGCAGATTCTCTTGAGTTTGTCGATCAACTGGAGGGTGGCACCGAAATTGAGGTAAACGAAGTCCTGTTGAAAGTGAACGTCTCTAAAAAGGAGTAAACAACGATGGCTACGACCAAAAAAGCGACCAAACCCGCACCCAAAAAGGCCGCGGCACCCGCCAAACCAGCGGCTGCACCGGCTAAAAAGGCTGCTGCGCCTGCGCCAAAAAAAGCAGCAGCTGCTCCTAAAAAGGCCGCTGCACCGGCTAAAAAGGTAGAAGCGCCTGCCAAAAAGGCTGCTGCAAAGCCTGCGGCGCCGGTGGCTGCAAAGCCAGCACCGGCACCTGCCAAAAAGGTGGCTGTACCTGCCAAACCCGCTGCGGCCCCAGCAAAAAAGGCGGCGGCCCCGGCTGCCAAGCCCAGCCCGGCCCCCACTAAAGCGGTGGCGCCCGCTACTGCTAAGCCTGCTGCCAAGCCTGCACCCGCGGCTGCCCCCGCCAAACCGGCTGCCAAGCCTGCGCCGGCCCCGGCACCCGCTGCCCCTGCTGCCAAGGCTGCTAAGCCGGCCAAGCCAGCCAAGCCGGTAAAGCCTACCCAGCAGCAAATAGCGGCGGCTAAAAAAGCCATTGCTGCCAAGGCTGCAGCACAGGCAGCCGCCAAGCTGGAGGCTGAACTGAAAAGCACCACCCCACCGCCGCCCATGAAAAAGCGCCCGGTGAAAGAAGAAAAAGTAAACGTGGCC
>JALOMC010000041.1 GCA_025455665.1 Chitinophagaceae bacterium
TGCAGCACGGTAGCACTGTTGCTGGTCCAGTAAATGAGCGGGAAACTGGCCACCATGAGCCCGACAGATGGCACTGGTGTACCACGAAAACTGTAAGACTGCCGGGTATCCAAATTGAACTTGGCCAGCCGGTAGGCAGCCGCGGCTGCCAGTACAAAGGCGGGCGCCAGCCACCAAAATGAAACCTCGAGGCCGTCTTCTGTTTTGGCATAGCCCATCCGTAAAAACTGGTACACAATCATGGCTGGCGCTACACCAAAGCTGACTACATCGGCCAGGCTATCCAGTTGCTTCCCCATTTCGCTACTGGCCTTCAGGGCCCGGGCTACAAAGCCGTCCAAAAAATCGACCAGGGCAGCCAATGCTATAAAAAGCGGTGCCAGGTAAATGGCTTCGGGCAGCAGCTCCAGCTTTTGCCCGATCGGGTTTTCCGGCGACGGTTCTGTTTCTACAATGGCAATCCCATTTTGCAACAGCACCACAATGGCCAAACAGCCCAGTATCAGATTGAGCAGGGTAAATAAGTTGGGAATAACGGAAAGACCACCGCCCACCGACGACGGATTAGAGACCACCGACGACGGACCACCGACCACCGATGACAAGTGCTCATTTGCATTATCAGTACTCATTGCATTTTCTGCCATAAACGCTTATTAAAAAATGTTTCATACCGCTGCGTCTAAACAACATTCGCCTTCCTACGTTCCTGAACGCAACTTATTGCGAAATGCCTGAAGCCTCGCACACAGCTTATCCAGGTCTTCATAAAGTTGATTAAACTTTTCATCCGCCAAATACCCTCGGCATTTAGCCTTATGCAAGCAGCAAACTACTTCGTTACACGACCTGATGGCAATATTTAAAAACCGCACCTGTTCAGCGTCAGAAGCTGCGCTTGATCCTTCTGCAATATTTAATGCCACCGAGTCTGCAGCCCTCCGCATTTGACTACTCAAGTTGTAGAGCTCCTTCTGCGGAAACGAAGCAGAAAGCTTATCAACATCTTCTCCAAGATTCATTGCTTCCTGCCAAACTTCTAACTTCTCAAACTTGAAGGGCATAGCTTCAATTGTGTATTGAATAATTAGGCTTGCGTAGCCAGTTGTCCGCTTTACGGTGGTCGGTCGTCGGCTGTCAGTCGTCTACCGCTTCATGCAACGCTCAATTTCCTCTACAGTAATAGGAATCTGCTTGAACAAATCGATACTGCCAGACTTCGTGAGCCACACATTGTTTTCAATGCGAATGCCGAGTTGCTCTTCTTCCACATAGATACCGGGTTCAATGGTGAACAGCATGCCCGCCTTTACCGGCTCGGTGCGGGTGCCCAGGTCGTGCACATCTACCCCCAGGTGGTGGCTGATGCCGTGGTACAAATACTTTCTGAAAGGCCGGGTTTCCAACTCATCGCGGTTTTCATTTTTCACGTCTTCCTTCTTCAGCAGCCCCACTTTCAAAAACTGTTTGGTGGCCTCATCGCCCACCTTGTTGGTATAGTCCACTATCGTAATGCCCGGCTTCAAAATACTCTTGGCATAGTTGTGAATGGACAGGCAGGCATTGTACAGCTCTTTCTGCCGCTTGGTAAATTTGCCATTCACCGGAATGGTACGCGTCAGGTCGGCACAATAGCCGCCGTAATTGGCACCAAAGTCCATTAAAAGTAGCTCGCCACTCTTGCACTCTTCATTGTTGCTCACGTAGTGCAGGGTGCGGGCCCTATCGCCGCTGGCAATGATGCTGCCATAGGCTTCGCCACGGGCACGGTTGCGCAAAAATTCGTGCACAATCTCCGCTTCTACCTCATGCTCGTATACACCCGGTTTTACAAACTTCATCACCCGTAAAAAAGCTTTGTGGGTAATGTCCACGGCCACCTTCAGCACATCTACTTCTTCTTTGGTTTTAATGGCACGCAGCTGCTTCATCAGCCGGGCCGACCGCTCATACTGATGCAGCGGGAAGCGCTGCTGTATTTCCTGCACATAGCGGTAGTCGCGGGTAGCCAGCAGGCTGGCCTTGCGGTCGTTCTCGTTGGTGTTCAGGTAAATGGTATCTGCCAGGTGAATCCACTGTTGCAGCAGGCCATCCAGGCTGTCAAGCCACAGCACCGTAGCGGCACCGCTGATGGCTTTGCCCTCATGTGCCCGCAAGCGTTTGCCGTCCCACTTCTCTTTCAGTTCATTGGGCCGCACCAGCACCAGCACTTCTCTGAATCGCTTGTCCGGATTATCGGGGTACAATACCAACATGCTGTCTTCCTGCTCAATGCCGGTGAGCCAGTACAGATCGCTGTTTTGCTGAAAACGGTACAGCGCATCGCCATTGCTGGGCACCTCATCGTTGCTATTGAAAATGGCAATGCTATTGGGCTTCATCATTTTGGTGAAGCGCTGGCGATTTTGCACGAAAATGGCCGGATTGAGCGGCAGGTGTTTCATATCGGGTGGCGAACGTTGGTTAGGCGGTAAATGTAAGCAATGCCCTAACATGCAAAGGCCACCCCGAAAGGCGGCACTGTGCATATCCATTTCCAAAAAAACACTTCTTATTTCTTTCCCACCGGCTTACGCGGTGCCTCTATAGCAGCCTGCGCCGCTGCCAGCCTGGCTATGGGCACTCTGAATGGTGAGCAGCTCACATAGTTCATACCAATGTTGTGGCAAAACTTGACGCTTTCCGGATCGCCGCCGTGCTCGCCGCAAATACCCACTTTCAGATTCGGCTTTGTCTGCCGTCCACGCTCGGTGCCAAACTGTATCAGCTCTCCAATACCTTCTTTATCGATGGTCTGGAAAGGATCATCTGGCAAAATTTTCTGATCGAGATAGTTGGGCAGGAAGCCTCCAACATCATCGCGGCTAAAGCCAAAGCTCATTTGTGTCAAATCATTGGTGCCGTAGCTAAAGAAGTCGGCATACTCGGCCAGCCGGGCCGCTTTGAGGGCAGCACGAGGTATTTCAATCATCGTACCGTACAAGAATGGGATTTTTTTCAAACCGGTCTTTTCACACACTTCCTTGTACACCTGGTCTACTACACGGCGCTGGTGTATCAGCTCGTTGGGCGAGCATACCACCGGTATCATGATTTCGGGCAGGGCTTTTTTGCCAGCTTTTGTCAGCTCAGCTGTGGCCTCAAAAATGGCTCGAACCTGCATTTCAGTAATCTCCGGGTAGCTGATACCGAGGCGAACACCACGGTGGCCGAGCATCGGATTATTTTCGTGCAAAGCCAGCACCCGGCGCTTCAGTACGCTCATGCTCACACCCAGTTCTTTGCTCAGCTGTTGCAGTTTTTCTTTATCGTGCGGTACAAATTCGTGCAGTGGCGGATCCAGCAAACGAATCGTTACCGGATGCCCTTTCATGACGCTCAGCGTATTCTTTACATCCTTCTTCACGTACTTAAATAAATCATTCAGTGCTGCCCGGCGTTCTTTTTCTGTTTTGCTCACAATCATGCGGCGCAGTTGAAACAAGGGTGCTTCGCTGCCTTCGCCATAAAACATGTGCTCCGTGCGAAACAGCCCAATGCCCTCGGCTCCAAATTTGAAGGCCACATTCGCATCTTCAGGTGTTTCAGCATTGGCCCGTACCCCCATTTGCTTGGCGGCATCTACCAGTTTCATCAGGTCTTTGTAGCTCTGATTTTTTTCAATGTCAATGTCTACCAGTGCCATACTGCCTTCGTACACCAGGCCTTTGGTTCCATTCAGGCTAATCCAGTCACCTTCTTTGATTACCACGCCATTTTTTGCCACAAAGGTTTTGGCATCGCTATTGATTTCGATATCGCCACAGCCTACTATGCAGCATTTGCCCCAACCGCGGGCCACCAAAGCAGCGTGTGAGGTCATGCCACCCTTGGTGGTGAGAATGGCTTGTGCTTTGTGCATGCCATCTACGTCTTCCGGTGAAGTTTCTTCCCGCACCAAAATCACTTTTTCTCCTTTCGATGCCCACTCCACCGCTTCGGCGCTGGTAAATACAGCCCGGCCTTTGGCACCGCCAGGTCCGGCAGGTAGTCCTTTTGCAATTACCGGCTGTGTCAGCTCTGCTTTGGGATCCAGCATGGGCAGCAGCAATTCCACCAGTTGGTTAGGGGCCACCCGCATGATAGCGGTCTTAGCGTCTATCAGCTTTTCCTTGTGCATCTCGGTAGCCATGCGCACCGCTGCCACGCCATTGCGCTTGCCTACACGGCACTGCAGCATGTACAGCCGCCCTTTTTCAATGGTAAACTCAATGTCCTGCATATCGCGGTAATGCTTCTCCAGCCGCTGCTGAATGGCATACAGTTCCTTGTACTGCACAGGCATCAGTTTTTCCAACGATTCAAACTGCTCACTTTGCGCATTCTTCGAATACTCGTTTATGGGTGCCGGTGTGCGAATACCCGCTACCACATCTTCACCTTGTGCATTTACCAAAAACTCACCGTAAAACTTGTTTTCACCACTGCCGGGGTTGCGGGTAAAAGCTACACCAGTGCAGCTATCATTGCCCATGTTGCCAAACACCATGGCTTGTACGTTCACGGCAGTTCCCCACTCATCGGGTATCTTTTCAATGCGGCGGTACTCAATGGCTCGTTTGCCGTTCCAGCTGGCAAATACGGCGCCCATGCCACCCCATAGTTGCTGCATCGGATCGTCTGGAAAATCGACGCCCAATACTTTCTTTACCGTTTTCTTATAGTCTGTTACCAACGCCTTCAGTTCGGGTACGGTCAGGTCGGTATCGCTGCCATAGCCTTGTTGGTGTTTAATGGCTTCCAGCTTTTCATCCAATAGTTTTCTGATGCCCTTTCCGCCCTTTGGTTCTATGCCTGCGGCTTTTTCCATCACCACATCGGCATACATCATCACCAGTCGGCGGTATGCATCGTAAGCAAAACGTTCGTCGCCACTTTGCGCTATCAGGCCTTGAATAGTCTGCTCGTTTAGTCCCACATTCAGCACGGTTTCCATCATGCCAGGCATACTCTTGCGTGCCCCCGAGCGTACCGATACCAGCAATGGGTTTTTTGCGTCGCCAAACTTCTTGCCGGTGATCTTTTCCATTTGTACCAAAGCGGCTTTTACTTGTGCATCCAGCACTTTAGGGTAGGTACGTTTATTGGCATAGTAGTAGGTACACACTTCGGTAGTAAGGGTAAAGCCGGGCGGTACCGGCAGGCGCAGTTTGGGATGCCCGGCCATTTCAGCCAGATTAGCTCCCTTTCCGCCTAACAAATTCTTCATCGACTCGTTGCCATCGGCCTTGCCACCGCCAAACGAGTACACGTACTTCATGGTTTTTTTTGCTGTTGCCATCTTACTATGCGTTTTTGTTTTCAGCTGCCAGAAACATGGTGACCACGCAGCGGGTGTGGGGCATCCTGTTGTTTCCTCTGATTTGAATTGATTGTCAACGAGGTTAAAAGTAGAAGCCCCCCAAAAGGCAAAGAATGATTCTGAACAACCGAAAAGCTAACAATCATCAGGTTTGCTACCTGCGGGTCGCAAAAGCACGTTATTTGGTAAATCTGGCCGCAGGTGCTGTAGTGAAATGGCATGAACACTGCGTGAAGCTGCCAGCGTTTCTTTCCACAAAAAGTGTAAAACTTAATTTGAGTTGGCGGGTTAGTAAAAAATAAATTTGGATACAGCGGGTGTACACCGCCACAGTTCTTTACAACCTGATTTTCGGACCTGAAAAACACGCCATTTGACAGAAACCATTATCAACCTCGAAACCGTCAATCCCATTGAGTTCTTCGGGGTTAACAACGGAAAGCTCGATCTGCTGAAAAAGAAATTTCCATTATTAAAGATCCTGGGCCGCGGGACACAAATAAAACTGAGCGGCAGTCCGGAGCAGATTGAGTTTGCAAAAGAAAAGATTGGCCTTGTCGTTCAGTATTTGGAGCGAAACGGGCACCTCAGCGAGAATTATTTTGAACAGATTTTGGGCGGCGATGATGCCGAAACAATCGACAATTTTGTAGAACGAAACCCCAACGATGTGTTGGTGTTTGGGCCAAACGGCAAAACCGTGAGGGCACGCACCCACAACCAGAAGCGACTGGTAAGCGCCACCGACAGTAATGATATAGTGTTTGCCCTGGGGCCTGCCGGTACGGGTAAAACATATACGGCGGTAGCATTGGCCGTTCGTGCCCTCAAAAACAAATCGGTCAAAAAGATTATTTTGACAAGGCCGGCTGTAGAAGCAGGCGAAAGCCTCGGTTTTTTACCTGGCGATCTGAAAGAGAAAATTGACCCTTATCTGCGGCCGCTGTACGATGCGCTGGATGATATGATACCAGCCGACAAACTAGGCTACTACATGAGCACCCGCACCATTGAAATAGCGCCATTGGCCTACATGCGGGGGCGTACGCTGGACAATGCCTACATCATCCTCGACGAAGCGCAGAATGCTACCGACCTTCAATTGAAAATGTTCCTGACGCGGATTGGAGCCAATGCCAAAGCCATCATAACAGGCGATATGACGCAGGTAGACCTGCCAAAAAGCCAAAAGAGCGGCCTGGAAAAAGCTACCCGAATCCTCAAAAACATTCAGGGCATAGCGCATATTGAGCTGGACGAAGAAGATGTGGTGCGTCACCGGCTGGTAAAGGCCATCATCAAAGCCTACGACCGCGAAAAGGACAAGGAAAACCTGGAAGAAGAAGCTGAGAAGGCCCGGCGTAAAGAGTATTTTCGCAGCCGCGACAATGCCTGATTTTCCTATTCATCAAAAGCTGATAAAAGGATGGCCACTGTGGCTGTCCTTTTTTTTGGCCTGGCTGTGGGTGGCAGCGTGCCGACCTGCCCCGGTAGCCAACGAGCAGGCTATGGCAGACAAATGGCAGCAACATCGCTGGCAGGTGTATAACGACACGGTTTGGCCCACGCTGGCAAGGCAGGTGCGCACAGGCGACATGGTGCTTCGGCTGGGTAGCGATATCACCAGCGAAATGCTACGGCAAATGAACCTGACGGACAAACGCTACAGCCATTGCGGCATTGCCAGCAAAGAGGGCGATAGCATTTTTGTATACCACGCCATTGGCGGTGAATTCAACCCGGACCAAAAGATCAAAAGAGAGCCGCTATTCAGTTTTGCGCACCCTGCCGATAATAAATCGGTCGCTATTTACCGCCCCCGCTCAGGAAGCGGCCAGCGCATAGCCGACACTGCTGCAGCCTACCACCGGCGGGGCATCCCTTTTGATATGCAGTTTGACTACGCAACCGAGGATCGTTTTTATTGCGCTGAATATGTAGCGAAAACGCTGATCCGGGGCTTAAGTGATAGCGGTTGGCTACAGTTTTCGGTACAGGGCCGCCTGCGCTATATAGCTGTAGACAACCTTTTTCACAATCGCCTGATGGCACCCATTTACCATGCACAGTACTAATCAGCAGCTGGTCCAATCTTTTTTTTACTGATGAAACCCATATTGTAGTTTCGTACTCTTACATCAATTCCTAAAAACAATCTCATGAAAAAGTTGATTCTACCGCTGCTGGTCATTGGTATGCTGGCGCTGGCTGCCTGCAGCGGCACTGGTGGCGGCGATCCCAAATCCACCGCAAAAAGCTTCTTCGAAGCGCTCCGGATGATGAATATTGACGAAGCTTCAAAATACGCTACCAAGGATAGCAAGGGCATGCTGGATATGATGAAAATGGGTATGAGCATGGCGCCCGTGAACCAGGACAGCCTGAAGAAAGAGGTAGCCAAGCAAAAAGTAGAGTTTGGTGAGCCCACCATCAATGGTAATGAAGCTACCATTAGTGTAACAGTAGATGGTAAAGACAAAACCGACTTCAAATTGAAAAAGGAAGAAGGACAATGGAAAGTAGCTTTCGACAAAAACACGCTGATGAAAACCGGCATGGAAAAAGCCAAAGAAGGCGGTGCCTCTGAGCAAGAGCTGAAAGAGGCTGAAAAGGCGCTGGAAATGCTAAACAGTGACACCCTGAAAGATGCCATGAAAGGCGCTGCAGGCGATGCGCTGAAACAAGCTGGCGAACAACTACAAGAGAAAAAGCAGTAACCGATAAGGCTGTAGCTAAAAGGCAAGGGAGCAGTGCTGATGTACTGCTCCCTTTCTTATTGATGTCATGTGTAGCATAACTCCTATTGCAACACAGCCGCATCGGAATACTTAAAAACCAAATGAGAGTTTGCAGCTTCGGCCGCTTCAATGGGCACAAACGTGCTCAAAATGTCAGCCTTATCTTTTTGCACACACACGCTGTGTTCGTAGTGAGCAGCAGGCTTTCCATCTTTGGTACGCACGGTCCAACCATCGGTATCATAGTACACATCTTTCTTGCCCATGTTTATCATGGGTTCGATAGCAATGGTCATGCCCGGCAGCAACTTAGCGCCATTGCCCCGCTTGCCAAAGTTGGGCACCTGCGGATCCTCGTGCAGGCTGCGGCCAATGCCATGGCCCACCAACTCACGTACTACACCGTAGCCATGTAGCCGCTCAGTATGCTCCTGCACCGCCCAGGCTACATCGCCCACTCTATTGCCGGCAATGGCCTTTTCAATGCCCTTGTACAGCGATTCTTTAGTTACACGCATTAGTTTCAGCACGTCATCGCCGGCGCCGGCTATAGCAAAGCTGTAGGCGCTATCGCCATGAAATCCGTTTTTGAACACGCCACAGTCAATGCTGATCAAATCGCCTTCCTGCAGTTCGCGGCTGCTGGGAAAACCATGCACCACCGCATCATTTACACTAATGCAAGTATTGTACGGATAGCCGTGGTAGTTGAGAAAACTTGGGATGCCTCCATGATCCCGGATAAATGTGCCAGCGGCGCTATCCAGCTGCTGTGTGGTGATGCCGGGGCGCAGCATGCCGGCCAAATGAGCAATGGTATTCGCCACTATCTCATTACTGTGGCGCATCCATTCAATTTCCTGTTCTTTCTTGTAGATGATCACGGTAGTTCAAATTTGCCGCCTAGCTGCTGCTATAGGCCCATATGAAATAAAATAAAGCCTTGCAAAGTAACAACACACAACGCGGCTTTGATGATAAAGCGGCCGTAAAAAAAACTGCCGGCACTTAACCGGCAGTTCTCTTTTTATAAAGCTTCAATACGGTTCTCTTTTATCCGATTGGCGAGCTCGATACGGGTTGGCGGCCCTGTATACGACCACCACTCATCAGGCCATCGTACTGGCGCATCAGCAAGTGTGTTTCTATTTGCTGCAGCGTATCCAGAATAACGCCCACCATGATCAACAGGCTGGTACCCCCGAAGAAACTGCTAAAGCCGGCAGTAACACCACCAAAGCCCTGCGCCAGACCGGGCAAAATGCCCACAAAAGCCAGAATCAGTGCACCGGGCAGGGTCACCTTATCCATCACCGATCCAATGTAGTCGGCTGTAGGCTGACCAGGCTTTACGCCCGGAATGAAACCATTGTTCCGCTTCAGGTCTTCAGCTATCTGCTTGGGGTTGAAGATGATGGCTGTATACAGGTAGGTAAAAGCAATAACCAGTACGCTGTAGATAAGCATGTACCAACCATTACTGTGGTCATTCAGAATTTTAATGAATCCACCGGTGGTATCAAACTTGGCAAAGATGGTCGGGATGAAAATGATGGCCTGCGCAAAGATGATCGGCATCACACCAGCACTGTTTACCTTGATAGGCAAAAACTGACGGGCGCCGCCGAACTGGCGATTTCCCACAATCTGCTTGGCGTAGTTGATGGTGATTTTGCGCACCCCCTGCACCAACACAATCAGGCCCATGATGATGGCGATCAGTACCGCTATTTCAATGATGAACACCAAAATACCGCCGCCACCTTTTGTATTCTTCGCAATGAATTCCTGCACAAAACTCTGCGGCAGGCGAGCAAGGATGCCCACCATGATGATCAGAGATGTACCGTTGCCCAATCCCTTGTCGGTGATTTTTTCGCCCAGCCACATGACAAACAACGTGCCTGCCGTAAGCAAGATGATAGTGCTGACAGTAAAAAAGGGCTCATACGCGGGTATAAAAGCCTCTTTAAAACCACGCAAGTAAGTTATGTAGGCGCCGGCTTGAAACACCGTTACCAATACAGTAAGGTAGCGGGTCCATTGGTTGATCTTCTTACGGCCACTTTCTCCCTCCTTCTGAATCTTCTGAAACTGCGGCACCAAAATGGTAACCAGCTGCATAAAGATAGAAGCAGAAATGTAAGGCATGATACCAAGCGCCAGAATAGAAGCCTGCGAGAAAGCGCCCCCTGCAAACTGGTCAAAAAGACCCAGCAGGCCTTTCTGAGCGTTGCCTTTCAGCGATTCCAACGCATTAGGATCGATACCGGGCAGTACGATGTGCGTGCCAAGACGATAGGTCACCAGCAAAGCAAGTGTTACCAATATCTTCGACTTCAGCTCGTCAATTGCCCAGATATTCTTGATTGTATCAATAAACTTTTTCACGGAATGCTCTCAATTTAAAGGGCCTCAAATGTAGGTAAAAGCATAGTTCCTTTTGAAAGCTCAAAAGGAACCAAAGCGCCCTTATCAGGCAACGATTTCTACGGTACCGCCGGCAGCTTCAATGGCTTCTTTGGCCTTGGCGCTGATGGCGTTTACTTTGAAAGCAACCTTTGACTTGATTTCACCGGTAGCCAGGATCTTCACGAGTGCAGTTTGGCTGATCAAACCATTGATGTACAGGTTTTCAAGGCTAAACTCTTTCAGTTCGTACTTCTCAACCAGTTGATCTACCTGACCCAGGTTGAACACAGTGTACGACACACGATGCGGGTTTTTGAAACCACGCTTGGGGATACGACGCTGAATGGGCATCTGACCACCTTCGTGGGCCATTTTGCTGCTGTAGCCGGCGCGGCTTTGGCCACCCTTGTTACCCTTGGTAGAAGTACCACCTTTACCAGATGCTTCACCACGACCCAAACGCTTCTGTTTGTGAGTGCTGCCTTCAGCAGGCTTCAAGTTTTGCAGTTTCATACTTGCAGTTTTTACTTACGGGGTATGCTCCCCTCGCTTTTATGAAAAATAAATGAACGCGAAATAATGAAATTCCAAACTTCGAACAGCGCCCAATTGGTAACGCCCGTTCAAAGTTTGGAACAAGAATGTACGGCTTCAGCCAATCAGGCTTCCTTCACTTCCTCTACCTGTACCAGGTGGTGTACTTTTTCCACCATACCCAATACCTGAGGGGTTGCTTCTTTTTCTACAGAAGCATTCATTTTGCGAAGGCCCAGGGCTTCCATGGTACGCTTCTGCCGCTCGGGGCGGTCAATCACGCTTTTCACCTGGGTGATCTTGATTTTCTTCATCGCTTATGAGGTTTGAAGCTGGAGAGGGATGCCAGCAGTGGTGCCCGATGGCCAACGCTGCCGATTGCCCTGCCCCCGGCTAATTATCCGTTGAATACTTTTTTCAGAGAAATGGTACGAGTCTTAGCTACCTGTACAGGCTCCTTCAGCGTAGCCAGGGCCTT
>JALOMC010000346.1 GCA_025455665.1 Chitinophagaceae bacterium
TCCGTTTGAAGGAGAATTGCTACAAGGCGTGCAGGTGATGGGCCTGCTGGAAAGCCGCGGACTTGACTTTGATCACTTGTTGTTGCTGGGCGCCAGCGAGGGCAGTTTGCCACGCATCAAGCCGCCCGATTCGTTTTTGCCCGACAATATCCGCCGGGCCTATGGCATGCCCGTGCCCGAGCATCAGGATGCCATATTTGCCTACGTATTTTACCGCCTATTGCACCGCTGCCAAAGCATGGTACTGGTGTACAATGCATTGGTAACCGACAATAGTACCGGCGAAGTGAGCCGCTTTGTGCAGCAACTGGCTTTCGAAACCCAGATTCCGCTGCAATACAGCCGGGTACAGCGTGCAGCAGGCCCGCAGGCGCCGGCATCCATTTGTATACAAAAGGACGATGCTTTGATGCGCCGTTTGTACGGCCAGTTTTTTGCCGACGAAGGGCGTAGCATTTCACCGTCGGCTATCAATACCTATCTCAATTGCCGGCTGCAGTTTTTCTTCAAATACATTGGTCGGCTGCAGGCCCCCGAAGAGTTGGAAGAAGGAGTGGAAGCCAACCAGGTAGGAAGCGTAGTACACCGATTGATGGAAATACTGTACGAAGCGGTGGTAACTGCCATGGGGCCAACTATTAGCGAGCCGCACATAGATTGGATGCTGGGGCAGCGAGAAGTGTGGGTAGAACAGGCATTTAAAGACAGTTGGCGCCGCAAGCCGGTAGAAGGCCGCTTCGAGTTTAGCGGCGAGCTGCACGTGGTGCGGGCAGTAGTGCTACACTATGCCCAACTGCTGCTGGAGGTCGATCGGGCCTACACGCCCTTTACCTGGCACAACAACGAAGAGAAGCTGGCACAGCCATTTGAGTTTTCGGCAGGCGGCCAGCGGCGCAAAATCAGTATTGTCGGCCACATTGACCGCGTTGATGAAAAAGACGGCGTGTACCGGATGCTGGATTATAAAACAGGTAGCGATGAGCCGGTATTCCGAAATGTGGCAGCGCTGTTTGAACGTGACGGCCGGCATCAAAACAAAGCGGCTTTGCAAACGCTTATTTACAGTTGGCTGTTTCAGCAGGCCCACCCCGAGTGGCCCCGCTTTGAACCGGCCCTGGTAGCACCCCGCTACCTCAACAGTAGCCGGGCGGCCGATACCCGCCTGCAAGAAACGGATGCCCGGCAGCCAGTAAGTGCAGAGCGGGTGCCTGACTTGCTCACTCAAATGACGAAGCACCTTTCGGATTTATTGGCCGAGCTGCTGGATCCGCAGGTGCCATTTGACCAAACCACCGATGCGGCCCGCTGCCAGTACTGCGACTTTATTGGTATTTGTGGCAGGTAGTGACAGCCGGCAAGCAGGGGCAGGGGCACAAAAAAACCAAAGCGCTGTATGCTTTGGTCATCCCATTTGTCGGCTTCAGGAGCGAAGATGCCCGGATTCTTCAACGGTGCATCCTGCCCTTACTGCCTATTTATAGAAATCCAACAGGTGGCGTCCAATGCCTTTCAGGTTCAGCTTGCTCTGCACCTTGTTGGAGGTCTTTTGGCTCGATTCTACGCAGTCGCCATTTTGAGTGCTGCTGTGGCGGCCGACAAAACTGATGGCCACCAATGACACGACCAACAAGCTGGTGAGTACGATGCCCGATTTTGCCGTTAGCTTTTTCATAGCAGGGGGTGTGTTTTGCAGAATAGGACGAAGGTAGACTCGCTTTCGTTACAACAGCTGCTAAATTTTCTTAAACAAGCCGCTTTTTAACCTCATTTAACCAGCCAACCAGCCGCCACAACCGCTGCCAAGGGCAGCAGCTGCGGCAGCGGCAGGCGGTAAGGATAAGGGTATCGGGGTTTTTACAAGTGCAAGTGTTTGAATTCCAAGTGGTGTGTTGCACCCAAATGTCACCTGCGTTCGTGGCTGCGTCAAGCATCAGTTAGCAAACGGGTGGTTTGGTTTATCAGCCGGTGGGCAAGGGCAGCAGGTTGTGCTTGTTGGTTTGGTCGGCTGCCGAAGTTGTAGCTTTGGCGCCGCTAAACACTTGCCTGAAATATGAACGAGAAATTTGTAAGCCGCATCAAGGCCGAATTGGCCGACATAGAAACCGCCGGCCTGTTTAAAAAAGAAAGGATTATCACCAGTGAGCAAGGCCCCGAGATTACTGTGAATGGAAAGCAGGTGCTCAACTTTTGCGCCAACAATTACCTCGGCCTCAGCAGCCACCCCAAGGTCATCGAAGCTGCCCACAAAGCCATTGATACCCACGGTTATGGCATGAGCTCGGTGCGTTTCATTTGCGGTACGCAGGATATTCACAAGGAGCTGGAGCAAAAGCTGGCACAGTTCCTCGGTACCGAAGACACCATTTTGTACGCTGCTGCCTTTGACGCCAACGGTGGTGTGTTCGAGCCCCTTTTTAACGAGCAGGATGCCATCATCAGCGATGCCCTCAACCATGCCAGCATCATCGACGGCGTTCGGCTGTGCAAAGCACAACGCTACCGCTACGAGCACAACAATATGGAAGACCTGGAAGCCAAGCTGAAGGAAAGCCAGCACCTGCGCAGCCGCATCATCGTCACCGATGGCAGCTTCAGCATGGATGGCACCATTGCCCAGCTCGATAAAATTTGCGACCTCGCCGACCAGTACGATGCCATCGTGATGATTGATGAATGCCACAGCAGTGGTTTCCTCGGTAAAACCGGCCGTGGTACGCATGAATATCGTGGTGTCATGGGCCGCATCGATATCATTACCGGCACCTTGGGCAAAGCCCTAGGCGGCGCCAGTGGCGGCTTCACCAGCGGTCGAAAAGAAATCATCGAAATGCTTCGCCAGCGCAGCCGGCCCTACCTGTTTAGCAACACGGTAGCGCCCAGTATTGTGGGCGCCAGCATTGCTGTGCTCGACATGCTCACCGAAACCACCGAGCTCCGCGACAAGCTGGAATACAACACCCAATATTTCCGCAGCAAAATGACCGAAGCCGGCTTCGACATCAAGCCCGGCGACCACCCCATTGTGCCTGTGATGCTGTACGATGCCGTGCTGGCGCAAAACTTCGCGGCCCGCATCCTCGACGAAGGTATCTACGTCATCGGTTTCTTGCATACGGGTGCAGCTCAGTGCAGCGCACCAGCAGCACCACCTCGATCAGGCCATTGCCGCCTTCACCAAAGTGGGTAAGGAGTTGGGCGTGATAAAGTGAGGGATTGGTGATTTGTGATAAGGAATTTGGGAGGCTCGTTCAGAATGAACGAGCCTCTTTTGTGCATGTGTCTGATTGATTAATCATCGATACCAGCTCCTCTCCCTGTAGGGAGAGGCGGGGGTGAGGGTTATCGCTTCCGCTTTCTTCTCCTGCTATGCAAATACCGGTCAATTGCATCCTTACTGGTGTACCACACATGCCCCTCTTTGTACGCTTCTATTTTGCCGCGGCGGGCCAGCAGGCTCAGGTATTCCTGGCTAAAGCCAAAGGGT
>JALOMC010000347.1 GCA_025455665.1 Chitinophagaceae bacterium
TGCTACCAACAGCCCCGCTATCAGCAAAGCGCCTACCGCAAAGCCCGGCTTCATGCCAAACATGCGGGCATCTACCTCCAGCGCTTTGGGCTGGTAGCCACGCTTGAGATCGAACCGGCTGATGAGCACCATGCCCACCACACAAATCACAAACACAAAGCCCATGCGATCTAAGAAAGGCATTTCATACACTCCTTCGGCATTGGCCTTGGCAAAACCATAGGGCTCCAGCCATTGCAAACTGAACAGCCTGGGCAAAAACTTGAAGAAGATGGACAACACAAAACCACCAATTGTAGCAAACAGGGCTGCGTTGGCGCTGGTTTTTTTCCAGAAAAAACCAAGGATAAACATGGCAAACACACCCGGCGAAAAAAAGCCGGTATACTCCTGGATGTATTGAAAGCCTCCCTTTTTATCAATGCCCAAATATGGCGCTATGATGACGGCCAGCAGCATGGCCACCACCACGCTCCAGCGGCCAATGCGCACCTGCTGTTGCTCGCCTGCTGCTTTGTCGATGAATTTTTTATGAATATCCAATGTGTAGATGGTAGCTATGCTATTGGCCTTGCCCGCCAGCGAGGCCACCACAGCAGCTGTAAGCGCCGCAAAAGCGAGGCCCTTGAGGCCGGCCGGCAGCAGCTGCAGCAGCACCGGGTAGGCACGGTCAGGGTTTACACTGCCATCTTGCAGCATATCAGATTGAAACTGCCCCTGCTGGTACAACACATATGCCGCAATGCCCGGCAGCACCACTATCACGGGCATCAGCATTTTTAAAAAAGCAGCAAACAAAATACCATTGCGGGCCGTGGGCAAATCTGCCCCCAATGCCCGCTGGGTAATGTATTGGTTGCAGCCCCAGTAGTTCAGGTTTACAATCCACATGCCCCCTATCAGCACCGTCAGGCCCGGCAGGTCCATATAGCTTTCGTTGTCGGGCTTTAGTATCATGTGAAAATGGGTGGAAGCTTTTTCCTGCAGTAGCTGAAAGCCGGCCCACATGCCATCGCTGCCAAACTTTTCGGCCACCATGTCCAGCGCCAGATAAGTTGTAGCCAGCCCACCCAGCACCAAAAAGAACACCTGGATGACATCGGTAAAACCAATCACCTTCATGCCACCCAGTGTAATGAGAATGGCGAACAGCGCCAGCCCATACATGCAGAGTGTAAGATTGATACCGGCAATGCTGCTGATGGCCACCGCCCCCAGGTACAAAATGGAAGTAAGATTGACCACCACATACAGCAGCAGCCAAAATGCCGCCATAATCATGCTGACCGTACTGTTGTAGCGCTGCTCCAAAAATTGCGGCATGGTGTAAATCTTGTTTTTGAGATACACCGGCAAAAAGAAAATGGCCACGATGAGCAGCGAGGCCGCCGCCATCCACTCATAGGTGGCTATGGCCAGGCCCATTTTGAAGCCGCTGCCGCTCATGCCAATGAACTGCTCGGCCGAAATATTGGATGCAATAAGCGAAGCGCCGATGGCCCACCAGGTAAGCGAACCTTCGGCCAGAAAGTAGTCGTGCGAAGCCGATACCTGCTGGCGCCGTTTTTTGCGGTACACCCACCAGCCATAGCCAGCCACAATGAGAAAATAAACGAGAAAAACGATGTAATCGGACCGCTGCATATAATGGGTGATTTAGCAAAGGATAGGTAAAAGAAAAACGAAACTATGCGAGTGAGGCACCAGCGCCCCCGGGTAAGACGATATGTGCGCCCGGGCCCGTTTGTACCGGCAGGCATACCGGTGCCCGGCCAAAAGCCAACTCGTAAGCCTGCGCTACTGCAGCGTATACCTGGCTGGCCTGGGCCGCCTGTACCAGGGCCAGCACGCAGCCGCCAAAGCCGCCCCCCATCATACGGGCACCCAGTACGGCCGGCAGGCTGGTACAGGTGGCTACTATGTTGTCCAGCTCGGGGCAGCTTACCTGGTACACCTGGCTGAGGCCCTGGTGAGTTTGGTACAGCAGCTGCCCAAACTGCCACCACTGCCCCTGCTGCAGGGCCTCTACGGCTGCCTGCACCCGCTGCAGCTCGGCCACCACATAGCTGCAGCGCTGCCAGGTAGCGGGTGCCAGTAGCGGGCGCACTGCCTCCAGCTGCTGCCCGCTTACCTCTCGCCAGGTGCGTACGGTGCCGGCATACTGCTGCTGCAGCACGGCCAGGCCCTGCTCGCAGGCTGCCCGCCTATCGTTGTACGCCGAGCCGGCCAGCGAGTGCTTTACCTGCGTATCCAGCAGCAGTAGCTGATAATCGGCCGGTGGCAGCGGCAGGTAGGTATGTGTCAGCGCATCGCAATCGAGCAGCAGGCATTGGCCCTGCCGGCCAAACACACTGGCGTACTGATCCATGATGCCGCAATTGACGCCTACAAACTGGTTTTCGGCCGCCTGCGCCAGCTGCACAATGCGCAGCGGCGGCAGTGCCAGCTGCCACAGCTCGTTTAGCGCCGTAAGGGCGGCACACTCCAGCGCCGCCGACGATGATACGCCGGCCCCCACCGGTACATTGCCGCCTATGCAGAGCTGCAGGCCCCGCAGTGCATGGCCGTGGCGCTGTAGCTGCTGCAGCACACCCAGCACATAGTTGGGCCACTGCCAGGCATGGGGCACCAGCGGGGCTGCCAGCGAGGCCGTGTACAGTTGCTGGTGGGCCACACTCCATATGTGCAGCTCATCAGCAGCGGCATGGGGCGCCGGGCCGGCGGCCACCCAAATGCATTGGTGAATGGCGGCCGGCATGACCCAGCCGTGGTTATAATCGATGTGCTCGCCTATAAGATTGATACGGCCCGGCGCTGCTGCCAGCACCGCCGGTGCACTGCCAAACTGCTGGCGGTAAGCGGCTGCTACTGCCGCGGCATTTATTTCCATAGGCTAATGAGTAGCAAGGGAAAGTAAGGTGAATGATGGAGCTAATGAAACCAAAGATGAACGCCCTGCCCGGGCTGATGCCAACTGTACAGCTGCTGAACGGAGCGTCGCCACTGCCGTTGCCATGAAAAACTGTTGCTGGTCACCCAAAAAAACCTCGCTGTGCTGCATGATGGCTGGTTCAGATGTAGCGGTTGATCAGCAGTTCGAGGTACTCTCAGCAGTTCGAGGTACTCTTGCCGGCCGCTTTGCGGTACTGGCTCGCCGGCGGCCACGGCCAGGTTGCGCAGGTCGGCCAGGCTTAGCTGCCCTTGCTCAAATTGGTGGCCGGCGCCCTGGTCAAACGAGGCGTAGCGCTGCTGCCGCCAGGCTTTGTAGGGCGACTCCCGCAATACACGGTCGGCTATCAGCAGCGATCGGGCAAAAGCATCCATGCCGCCAATGTGGGCATAAAACAGGTCTTCTACATCGGTGCTGTTGCGGCGTA
>JALOMC010000042.1 GCA_025455665.1 Chitinophagaceae bacterium
AATGGTAGCGGCCAGCAATGCGGTGGCCAGGCCCACAATGGCGATGATGTGCATACTGGTGGGTGCCAATACATACAGCATGTTGCTGCGGGCAATCATATAGATACCAGCCGTGACCATGGTAGCAGCGTGGATGAGTGCCGATACCGGCGTAGGACCCGCCATGGCATCGGGCAGCCAGGTGTACAGTGGAATCTGGGCGCTTTTACCCATGGCCCCTACAAACAAGCACAAGGTGATACCTGTGATAGCCGCCGTACTGAACTGGCCCGGCAGTTGCCCAAACACGGCATTGAAACTAGTGCTGCCAAATATGTTGATAATCCAAAACACAGCAATCAGAAAACCGAGGTCGCCAATTCGGTTCATTACAAAAGCCTTCTTGGCGGCATTGTTGTACTCAGTGTTTTTAAACCAATAACCAATAAGCAGGTAAGAGCAAAGGCCCACGCCTTCCCAACCGATGAACATGATCACATAGTTGCCGCCCATTACCAGCAACAGCATGCTGAATACAAACAGATTGAGATAGGCAAAGTAGCGGGCAAAATGACTGTCGCTTTCTTCGTGCATGTAAGCAGTGCTGTATACATGAATGAGAAAACCAACGCCGGTAATGATCAGCAGAAAGAGGCTGGTCAGCTGGTCGATTTGAAACTCGAATGGAATCGTCAGCGAACCTACTTTGATGAACTCAAACAACTGTAGTACGGCAGTTTCGCCTTTCAGTGTTTGGTTGAATACCAGCACGCTGAGGACAAATGCGGCCAGGATGGCGCCACTGCCAATAATGCCCACCAAGCCTTTCGATAGCTTATTGCGCAAAAGACCATTGAGCAGAAAGCCGGCCAGCGGCAGCAGTGGTATATACGGTGCAAACTTCATGATTGAAAAATGCTTTCTTGATTCAGTTAGTTTTTCAGGCGGTTCAGGAAGTTGATATCGACGCTGTGAACAGCCCGATACATCATCACAATAATGGCGAGTCCTACGCTTACTTCGGCCGCAGCCACTACCATAATGAAGAATACGAACAGTTGCGACTCTGTGCCGGCGGTTACATTGGCCGCGTCCAGTACCAGCATGCGCTGATGATGCATTTTTGAAAACGCCACCAGCAGCAGGTTTACGGCATTCAGCATCAGCTCAATGCACATGAAAACAATAATCGAATTGCGCCGGGTGAGCACGCCGGTGACACCAATGCAAAAAATGATGACCGCGAGGAAAATATAGTATGTGATAGGCATATCGAGAAAATGGAAGAGTGATTAATCGCCTTTTTTACCCAGCACCACCGCACCTACCATGGCGCTCAAAAACAGGATACTGCTGATTTCGAACGGCACTACGTATTCGGTGAACAATTTGGTGCCGAGGTTTTTGATCAGGCCTATTTGGCCGGCACCTGGCTGACTTATTACTGCCGGTTCGGTCGTGTTCAGCGCAGCTATCATAATCACCATCAGCATGCCGCCGGCAATGGCCCCGCTCCATAGCAGGTATTTATTCTTCTGCTGCTCCGATTCCTTGTTCAGGTTCATCAGCATCAGTACAAACAGAAACAGCACCATAATGGCGCCGGCGTACACGATGATATTGACGATGGCCAGAAATTGCGCATTCATCAGTACGTAGTGGCCACTGATAGCAAAAAAGGTGATGATCAGAAACAGTACACTATACACCGGATTTTTGCGAGTAATGACCATGAGCGAACTGAACACTGCCAGTGCACTCAGGAACCAAAACATGAATTGCGTTTTATCCATTTCCAGGTTGGTTGATTGTTTGCGGAAAGCAATTATCTGAAACTTGCTTTCGGGCGAAATAAGAACGAGGGTGTGAAAACAAACCGTACCGGCCGTGTGTGATGCCAGTACTAAAACAATCGCCAGTTAGCGGCTGCCCACTGGCTGGCGAACACGGCCGCCGGCAGCTTGCTCGTAAGCTTCGCGGTCAGTCAAGGGGTTGGGAATCAGCAAGTCATTTTTACCATAAATGAAGCCCTTGCGATCGTAGTTAGCCGGTGCAAACGTTTCGCTCAGGTAAATGGCATCTTTGGGGCAAGCCTCTTCGCACAAGCCGCAGAAGATGCAGCGCAACATATTGATCTCATACTTGGCCGCGTACTTTTCCTCACGGTACAGGTTCTCCTCCCCTTCCTGCCGCTCTGCTGCCTCCATGGTGATGGCTTCGGCCGGGCAGGCTACTGCACACAAGCCACAGGCGGTACAACGCTCTCTGCCTTCTTCATCGCGGTTTAGCACATGCAAGCCGCGAAACACCTGGCTAAAAGGGCGCTTTTCTTCAGGATACTGAATGGTTGGCTTCTTTTTAAACAAGTGGCTGAACGTGATACCCATGCCTTTGAGGATCGCCGGCAGGTAGGCCCTCTCAGCCAGGGTCATTGGCCTACGATCAACGTTCTTGGCTCTATTGGTTAGCGGTTGCATATATCGTTTTCAAACTTTTATTCAAACTCTACATTTCCAGGTTGTCTGCTCAGGTTGGTGCTGCAAACGGGAGACTATGTCAGAACTTAGGCCAGCCGTTTTGCAAGTACAACACCACAGCACCGGTAATCAGCATATTAAACAGCGCCAGCGGAATCAATGATTTCCAGCCCAGGTTCATCAGCTGATCGTAGCGGAACCGCGGGATGGTCCAACGAACCCACATGAACACGAATACAAAGAACACGGTCTTCGCCATCAGGGCCCCAAAGCCCATCAGCGCTAATATGTTTGGATGCAGTGAGCTGGCAGCTTCATTAAAGAAGGGGATATCGTAACCGCCGAAATACAAAGTAGCCATGATAACGCTGCTGATAAACATATTGATGTATTCAGCAAACAGGTAAAAGCCCAACTTCATCGAACTGTATTCCTGGTGATAACCAAAGTTCAATTCATTTTCTGCTTCAGGCAGGTCAAAGGGCGTACGGTTGCACTCGGCAAATGCGCAAACAATGAAAATGAGGAAGCCCAGTGGTTGGTACAAAATGTTCCAGCCATTGGTTTGCTGTCCTACCACAATGTCTTTGAGGCTGAGCGAACCCGTCACAAACAGCAGAGCAATGAGCGACAAGCCCATGGCCAATTCGTACGAGATGTTTTGCGAAGCGCCACGAATAGCAGCCAGCAGCGAAAATTTGTTGTTACTGCTCCAGCCTCCGATCATTACGCCGTACACGCCTAACGCAACCACCGCAAAAACATACAGCATGCCAATATTCAGGTCGGCAATCTGCAGGCTGATTTCCCGACCGCCCAGCACCACTTTATCGCCCCACGGAATTACGGCACTTGTCATTAAAGCTGCCAGCATGGCCAAGCCAGGACCCATGACAAACAAAACCTTGTTGGCCTTGTTAGGGATAATGTCTTCCTTGGAAAACAGCTTGATGGCATCGGCAATAGGTTGCAACAGACCAAACCAGCCAAATCGGTTGGGTCCCGATCGGTCTTGCAACGCCGCCGCCACCTTACGCTCGGCATAGGTGCTGTACATGGCAAAGCCAAGCGATACGCTGACGACAACCACGATGAGCAGGAACTTTTCCAGTACCAGGGCCCAATCCATTTGCATGGCCAATAAAGTAGATATCATGTGTATCGGCTTAAGATAGAAATCGAAAATTACTGCTTGAATACATCGCCGGTGGCGGGTCCTTTTATTTCACTAAGTTCAATACCGGGCTTGTTCACTTCGCTCACGGTATGGATATCCATGAGCAGGCGGGGCTTACGGCCATCCAATACGCGTTCGATGGTTTCGCTAGGGCGCTGCAAGCCCGGATACTTGCCCTGGCCGATTACAGAATGACGGGCAATCGGCGCCAGTCCTTCTACGGTCCAGTCGCTGGCTTTCTTCTTCTCAAAGCGGCAGTCATTGCAAATCCAGCCAGTTTTACCCGTCTTTTCGCTCGTTTTTATTTCGCCCCATTCGTCTTTGCGAGCAGTTACACGAAACACTTCATCGCCCCGCATCCACAGCGTCACCTCGCCACAGCACTTGTCGCAATCGCGGTGCGCATTCACGGGCTTGGTAAACCATACGCGGTTTTTGAACCGGAAGGTTTTATCGGTCAGAGCACCTACCGGGCACACATCAATTACGTTGCCAATGAAGTCGTTGGCCAGGTTCTTTTCGATGTATGTCGCAATCTCGGCATGATCGCCGCGATCGAGTACACCATGTGCACGTTTGTCAGTCACCTGATCGGCCGTAAACACGCAGCGGTAGCAAAGAATGCACCGCGTCATGTGCAGTTGAATGAATTCGCCCAGGTCGTGCTTCTTGAAGGTGCGGCGTTGAAACTCATAGCGGGTGCCGCCTTTGCCATGCTCGTAGCTCAGGTCTTGCAGGTGGCATTCGCCGGCCTGGTCGCAAATGGGGCAATCAAGCGGGTGGTTGATGAGCAGAAACTCCACCACACCAGCCCGGGCATCCAGTACCCGCTGGCTGGTCACACTTTTTACTTCCATTCCATCCATCACCGTAGTGCGGCAGCTGGCTACCAGCTTGGGCATGGGCCGCGGGTCTTTTTCCGAACCCTTGCTTACCTCTACCAGGCAGGTACGGCATTTGCCACCACTGCCTTTGAGGGGTGTGTAAAAGCACATCGCCGGCGGTGTCACATCGCCACCAATTTGGCGGGCCGCCTGTAGAATGGTGGTGCCCGCCGGTACTTCTACCGTGATATTGTCGATGGTTACTTTAAAAAGTTGTTCACTCATACCCTGTTATTTCAAACCAATTGCTGGTGATTGTTTTCATCCTCGCTGCATCCTGCCATCAGGCAGTAGCCGGCACATAAATCGGGTCGGCGTAATGGGCCAGCCCGTAGTTGCGGCGGGTGCATTCGTCGGGGTGCAGCACATGCCACTCAAATTCATCGCGGAAATGACGGATAGCCGCAGCCACCGGCCATGCTGCTGCATCGCCCAGCGGGCAAATGGTATTGCCCTCTATTTTGCTTTGAATATCCCACAGCAGATCAATGTCGCTCATCTTGCCTTTGCCGGTTTCCAGGTTCCACAAAATCTTCTCCATCCAGCCGGTGCCTTCGCGGCAGGGCGAGCACTGCCCACAGCTTTCGTGCCGGTAAAAGCGGGCCAGCGTGTAAGTATTTTTCACAATACACTGGTCCTCATCCAGCACAATGAAACCGCCGGAACCGAGCATGCTGCCAGTAGCAAAGCCACCATCGCTCAGGCTTTCGTAGTTCATGTAGCGGGTTTCACCCTTGGCAGTTTTCAGCAGCAAATTGGCCGGCAAAATGGGCACTGATGACCCGCCAGGAATACAGGCTTTCAGGCGTTTGCCATTGCGGATGCCACCACAGTACTCATCGCTGAAGATGAATTCTTCTACGCTGATGGTCATATCTATTTCGTACACGCCTGGCTTGTTGATGTTGCCGCAGGCACTCATGAGCTTGGTACCGGTAGAGCGGCCCACGCCAATTTTTGCGTATTCATCGCCGCCTTCATTTATGATGGGCACGACTGCTGCAATGGTCTCTACGTTGTTTACCACCGTGGGGCAATCCCACAAACCTTTCACGGCCGGGAAAGGCGGCTTGATACGGGGATTGCCTCGCTTACCTTCCAGGCTTTCCAGCAGGGCAGTTTCTTCGCCACAGATGTAGGCACCGGCGCCCCGCTGCACGTAGATCTCCAACTCGTATCCGGTTCCCAGAATATTTTTACCCAACCAGCCATTGTGGCGGGCTTCGGCGATGGCTTGTTCCAGAATATCGGGTATCCAGGCATACTCGCCCCGGATGTAGATGTACGAACGATTGGCACCCAACGCATACGAGGACAGAATCATGCCTTCGATCAACAAATGCGGCAAAAACTCCATCAGGTAGCGGTCTTTAAAAGTACCGGGTTCACTTTCATCGGCATTTACTACCAGGTAGCGGGGCACGCCCTCGGGCTTGGCCAAAAAGCTCCACTTCATGCCCGCCGGAAAACCAGCGCCACCACGACCACGCAGGCCGCTCTTCTTTACTTCCTCTGTCACTTCGTCGGGCGTCATGCCTTTCAGGGCCTTCTCCACACTGCGGTAGCCACCTTCGCGGCGGTACACATCGTAGTACCGAATTCCTTCAACATGCGCTTTTTCCAGTAGTAGTTTTCTTGCCATATCGTCGTCGTTTAGCGCAGCTGTGCTGCACTGTCGTTACTGCACTTTCACCAAAATATACTTATCAGCCAGCTGGCCGGTTACCTTCTGCCCACTTCTGTCCAGCATCAGCACTTTGTTTTCGCTGATCATCACCAGCTGAGGCGCACCTCTTGGATCGTTCAGCTTGACCACATTGCCATTTATCCACTCAAAACTGCCTTTGCTTTCAACAGGCTTTCCATCGCCTTTACCGATGTAAGTACTCAGGAGCCCGTAGGTTTTATCAGCATTAAGTGTGAGCGTGGTTTCTATGCCCTGGCAATCGGCACATGGTAGCGTTCCTTTGTAAACGCCGTTCCAGTCAAGCGCCGTGCTGGCGGTAGCTTCGGCGCCAAAGGTATCAGCCGGCAGTGCTGTTTCAGGCGCTGGCTTTGCTTCCTCCAGCTTTACATCGGTAATGGTCACCTCTTCCTGCTTATCATTGCCGCCACAAGCTACCAGTGTAGCTGCAGTCAGGCTTACGATGATCCATTTCAGTTGCATAGCGGTTTCTGTTTTCAAAAAAGCTTTCGGTGGGCCATCCTGGTAGTTAGTTCAAGCTGGCGGCCTGTCGGCGGCACTCATCTATAATCTGGTCTACTTTTTCGCGGGTCAAATGCTCTTTGTAAAATTTGCCCATTTGCATCATGGGGGCGTAGCCACAAGCACCCAGGCACTCGGCAGTTTTCAGGGTAAATAGGCCATCGGCAGTGGTTTCGCCCACGCCAATGCCCAGCTTTTCCTTGATGTAGGCAATGATGTCATCGCTGCCGCTCACCATACATGGGCCGGTGTGGCACACTTCAAACACGTGCTTACCCACAGGCTTCAGGTTGTACATGGTGTAAAAAGTAGCCACCTCGTACACTTCTATCGGCTCCAGTTGCAGCAAACCAGCCACGTAGTCCATGGTGTCGGCACTCAGCCAGCCCCACTCCTCTTGCGCCAGGTGCAGTATTGGCATCAAGGCGCTTTTCTGTCGCCCTTCGGGGTAGCGGCTGATGATCTCCTTCACCTTCGCCATTTTCTCTTCTGAAAACTGTACCATATCTCAGTCAATCAAGTTCAGTTAATAATTCGCACCGTTCTCTCTTCACCATTGCAAGCCTGCAGGCCTTTTGGCTGGCGCTGTCTGCATCAGGCATCCAGTTCGCCCGCTATCAGGTTCAGGCTACTCAGGGTCACAATGGCATCGCTCAGCATACTGCCCTTCACCAGCTCGGGGTAGGCCTGGTAGTAAATGAAGCAAGGACGGCGGAAATGCAACCTATACGGTGTACGGCCACCATCGCTGATGAGGTAGTAGCCCAGCTCACCATTGCCGCCTTCTACTGCATGATAAACTTCACCCTTCGGAATATCGATTTCGCCCATGATGATTTTAAAATGCCAGATCAGGGCCTCCATCTTGGTATACACATCCTTCTTTTCGGGTAGGTAGTATTCAGGCACATCTGCGTGGTACACATCGTTTTCAGTACCCTTCATGTCCTGCACTTTGCGGTAGGCCTGTTCTATAATGCGCAGGCTCTGCCACATTTCACCATTGCGCACCATGAAACGGTCGTAGTTGTCGCCGGTGGTACCCACAGGAATATCAAACTCAAAATCTTCGTAGCTGCTGTAAGGCTTGGCTACGCGTACATCGTAGTCTACACCGGCAGCCCGCAGGTTGGGCCCGGTAAAACTGTAGGCCAGGGCCCGCTCGGCACTAATGGCGCCGCCACCCTGGGTGCGCTCCATAAAAATGCGGTTGCGGTTGAAGAGGTTTTCAAACTCTTTCAGTACCACCGGATACTCCTTCAAAAACTTTTCGAGTTTTTGAAAGGCGATATCATTAAAGTCGCGTTCGAAGCCTCCGATACGACCAATATTCGTAGTGAGGCGGCTGCCACATACTTCTTCGTAAATTTCGTATACCAGTTCGCGGTACTGCATTACGTACAAAAAGCCCGTAAATGCACCAGTATCCACCCCCACTATCGAATTGCAAATCAGGTGGTCGGTAATGCGGGCCAGCTCCATGATGATGACACGCAGGTAATCGACCCGCTTGGGGGTTTGCACGCCCAACAGTTTTTCGCAGGTCATGTGCCAGCCCATGTTGTTGATGGGGCTGCTACAGTAGTTCAGCCGGTCGGTTATGGGCGTTACCTGGTACAGGGGCCGGCGTTCGGCCAATTTTTCAAAGGCCCGGTGGATGTACCCCACGGTTTGCTCGGCGTCTACAATTGTTTCGCCGTTTAGCTCCAGCACATTCTGAAACACACCATGCGTAGCCGGGTGCGTAGGCCCCAGGTTCATGGTGGTGGTTTGCTTCTGAATGCTGCCTTCGGGCAACGGTATGTGTTGTACTACTGATTGGTCGCTCATATTTGCCGATTAGCTCCTTTGCAAAAAAGTGAACATAACTATGATGAAACAGGCGAGGGATTTAATTGTAGCTGCCGCCCCGGCCAAACATTTCATCGTCTTTGTCTATTCGGGTCTGGTCTTCCAACGGATACTCCTTGCGTAGCGGGAAGTAGTCCATCTCGTCTACGTTCAGAATGCGGCGCAGGTTGGGGTGGCCTACAAAGTTCACGCCGAAGAAATCGTAGGTTTCACGCTCCATCCAGTTGGCCCCTGCAAAAATGTTGGAGGCGGTATATACATCTGGCTTTTCGATGGGGGCGAACAACTTCAGGCGCAGCCGCACATTTTCTACCAGGTTGTGCAGGTGGTACACCACCGCCAGTTCGCCGCCTGCATTGTCGGGGTAATGCACGGCGCACAAATCGGTCAAAAAGCGAAAGCCCAGTGCAGGTTCGTCAAATAAAAACTGCAGCACTTTCAGGTTCAGCTCCCGCGGTATTACTACGGTCAAAATGTCGGAAGACTCATCCCACTGCAGCTGGTCGGCGCCAAACTTAGTGTTCAGTTGTTCTTTGATGGTATCGTTGGTAAGTGCCATGTTGTGTAGACTAGTTGGAAAACATCGGGCAAAACCCGCAGACTATTGGATGCCGTACTCACCGAGCAGCGCTTTGTACTGCGGGCTGTTGCGCCGGCGAACGCTTTCATTTTCTACCAGCTCCTGCACCCGCATAAAACCATCGAGGATGGCTTCGGGCCGGGGCGGACAGCCGGGCACGTACACATCTACCGGAATGACCTGATCGATACCCTGTAACACGCTGTAAGTATCGAAAATGCCGCCTGACGAGGCACAGGCACCCACGGCAATCACCCAACGGGGCTCTGCCATCTGGAGATACACCTGGCGCAACACAGGGCCCATTTTTTTGGCAATGGTACCCATCACCATCAGCAGGTCGCACTGGCGGGGGCTAAAGCCTACTCGTTCGCTACCAAACCGGGCCAGATCGTAGTGGCTGGCCATGGTGGCCATAAACTCGATACCGCAGCAACTAGTGGCAAAAGGAAGTGGCCAAAGGCTGTTCTTCCGTCCCAAACCCACTACATCGTTCAGTTTGGTCATAAAAAATCCTTCGCCCTCAATGCCGGGAGGCGGCTCCACCATTTTGATGGTATTGTTGAATCGAACGGGTCTTCCCTGATAAATCAAATCGCCCATGATCTTTTCGTTTTTAGTTGTGGCCAATTGGTACGCGGTCTATATACCCGATTAACCATTGAAATGCACAACAAGTTGGCCGGGTATAACAGCCGGTTATTTATTAATCCTCCCACTGCAGGGCACCCTTGCGAATAATGTAGGTGAAACCTGCCAAAAAGAATCCTACAAACATGAGCACTGCCCAAAAACCTGACCAGCCAAGGCTTTTGAAATTGACAGCGTACGGGTAGAAGAAAATCACTTCCACATCGAAAAGCACGAACAAAATAGCCACCAAAAAGTACTTGACGGCCATGGGCTGGCGGGCATTGCCTACCTGCTCAATACCGCTTTCGAAGTTTTCGAGCTTATCGCTGGTATTGCGCTTGGGGCCCAAAAAATGGCTGGCAGCAATCATAACCGCCACAAAACCTATCGCAAACAGCAGCTGGATGCCAATGGGCAAAAACTGTGTCGGGCTATTCACTACGTCGGCTAACTGAAACATGTGTGGCACTAATTAATGCGGCGCAAAAATAAGCGGCTGTATACTATTTACATCGGCCAATGCCGATTTTGGGAAAAGAAAAAATCCCCTTCGCGGAAGGGGATTTTCAATTATTCGAGCTTGTTATTTTCTGGGCTCAGGCGCCTTGGGAGTGTTTCCACCAGTGCCGGCCGGCTTGGTACCAACCGCTGCGGCTCCTTTGCCGGCAGCTGCTTTGATAAAGCGCTCTGCCTCTGCCTTGGCACCCAGCGCATACTCATTGGTAGGCTCTAGTTTCAGAATGTCGTTGGCCGACTCCAGCGCCTTGGCAAAATCCTGTGCTTTTACAAAGTAGTAGTAGATTTTGTAGCCGTGGTTATTGATGATACGCTTGCGGTACTTGGCCGTATCGCTCATCATAAAGGTGGAATACTGATCCAGCGCTTCAATGGCGGTACCTTTTGAAGTGTCGGGATCAGCCGCCATGGCCGAGCGAACCTTCAGCGAGTAGCCCTGCACCTGATCGGGAAAAGTAGTAATGTACTGGCTGGCCATGGCTACTGCATCATTGTACAACTTTGCCTTGTGCGCAGCATCGATCATGAAAAAGAGGTTTCTGGCAGAATTATCGGGCTTCAGCTCGTTTTTGCGCTTCATCCACTTAAACTGACCTGCAAAATTTTGCTGCGCACCATAGGCACCAATCAGCTTGTCCATAATGGCCACTTTGCCGGCCACCGAAGTATCCATTGATACTGCTTTTTCGGCATTCAGCTCGGCTTTCTCCAAATTGCCGGGCACTTTCAGGTACTGTGCGGCCATCATGGCGTAGTCGTCGGCTACCTTGTTTTCATCTTCCTGCTCTGCCATAAAGGCTTCCATGGCTTGCATGGCTTTTATTGAGTCTTTCAGGCGGTCGTAGTTAAAGGCAAACAGCTTGTTCACTTTGGCATACTTCTCGCCATTCAGGCCACTTTTTATTTCTTCTGCTATTTTCAGCGACTCGGTGTATTTACCGGCTCTGAAAAGGTAGTCGCCGCGGAAATAATCGATTTCGCGGTCTTTGTCGGCATTGTTTACAAATTGTTCAAGGTACTCCTGTGCCTTGTTTACGTCTTTTTGTGCCCATTGCTCGTACAAGGCCAGGTAGCCGGGGGCAAACTTGCTATTGGCCTGCACCGACTTCTGGTAGTAGTCCATGAACATTTCGGTATTGCGCTGGCTTTCGAAAATGAGGCCAATGCGGTACAGGGCGGGGGCGTAGCACCGCCGGTTTTCAGGTACATGATACCCAAATTGACAAACATATCGGGAGTGGCGCCCAATATCTCTTCGCTCTGCTTGGCTTTTTCTTCGGTCAATGCCAAATCGCCAATCTTGCTGCTACCATCGGCGTTGGCCCGCACAATAGCGTTCAGAATGGCCGGATCGCCGTACTTTTTATTCTTTTTGTTAGCAGTAGCTGCTATGGCTGCATCAAAATGAGCCTTGGCTTCGGCAGCTTTGCCTTCCAGCAATTCAATATGCCCTACGCCTACCATCAGCAGCGGTGCCTGGCCGGTAGCTGCCATGGCTTTTGTGTAGAGTTCTTTCACTTTTTCACGGGCGGCTGTTAGCTGTGTGGCCTGCCCGGTCGCCTTGGCCGCAGCCAGCGTAGCCTGCCCCAGCCAATAGTTGGCTTCGGCATCATTTGGCTTACCAGCCACTACGGCCTCCAGGTCCTTCCGGGCCTTTTGCACCCGCCCATCAAACATGTCCTTCAAGGCTGTTTCTACCGTTTGGGCAAATACACCCAGGCCGGAAAGCACCACACCTACTGACAGAAGAAAACGCTTCATCATGCTTAAGTTGTTTTCAGTTTAGAACGATCAAAACGCACTTTATGGTTTTAACCGGACAGGCCGGTAAAATATACATCTAAGACGATTCAGGCCCGAATGTTGCACACTTTGCAATGTTTCTTAAAAATCCCTTAACAGAATCTACTGCTCGATGTTCATGGCTCGCACCTCAAACTGCATCCGGCCGGGCAACAAATATGCACGTTTGAAAATTAGCTGCCCCCGTTCATACATCAAAAAATTTACGAAGCCGCGGCCCAGACCTGTGTAGTTCTCCTTGAGGATGTAATTGAGGCTGCGCAGCAGCGGGTAGCGGCCCATGGCAATATTGGCCTGGTAGGGTTTTACATAGGCCGTTGTGTCGCAGGTTTCGCACTTCAGGCTGGCCACCCGCACCTTGCCGGCAAAGCTGAGCTGCTCAGGATCGTCCTGGTTGCCAATCCAGCTAACGCCCAACATGCCAATGGCATCGGTATTGCGGGCTACAAACTCTACCACCTCCGGGCTGCTGCTGGCTGCTTCTACCCTGCCTGCCAGGGGCTTGCCTTTCAGCAGGCTATCAATGGCAAAGCGTACCGTGCTGGTAGCCGTTTTGCCATCCATGACCACTTTGTACCTGCTTTTGGCTGAGCCGTCCAGCATGGCCCGCAGTTCGGCCATGGTAAATACGCTGTCTTTGGCCTGCTTGTTGGTTACTACTGCCACGGCATCCCACGCCAGCACGCCCCAACTGGGCGCAAATCCAAGCTTTTCTTTAAACGCATCCCGCTCAGCATCGCTCAGGCCACGGGTCACAATCACCAGCCGGGTGCTGTCGCTTTCCAGATCTTTCAGGCACTCGGCTTCCGATTTGTATTCGGCTATGATGTGTGCCTCCGGATTGCTGGCTTCGTACACTTTTATTTGTGAATCGATAACAGGCTTGAATGACTCATCCACACTGATCCTGATCGTCCCCTTTTTAGGCGTATCATCCTCCAGTGCCTGCTGGCCTGCCTCGCCGGCCTGCTGCCCGCCGCTATTGCAGGCTGCCAACACCATGCCTGCTGCCAGCAGCCAAAGTGCAGGGCGCACACACCGGCCATATCCGCCGCTAGTATTCGTTGTCATCATGTTTCAGTTTTTCATTTTCAAACAGCACATAGGCCCGGTAAAGCCGGAACAAGCCATATACAGCAAACAAACCTGCCATCAGCCACCGTACGCTTCCTTTCAAAAACTCGCTATCGGCAAAATAATCGTACCCCAGCAGGGTGTGAGAATACAGGATGAAGTAGCCAAAAAACAGCATCAGCAGCGCCATAAAAAGATCGAGGATGACGCGGGGCGACAACAACGTGGGACGGCGGCGGCGAGGGCGGATGGGATCCATAAATCAGAAAGGGGTGTAAGATAGAAATTTAGACCAACACGCAGGAGAGTCAACCTTGAACCGAAGATGCCAGCACAGCTTCATTTCCACATCTCTAGCTGATGCTGCTACAGGCATTGTAGCCCCTCGTTCGGGCCTAATCAGCTACTTTTGCCAGCCTTTCTTTGGTCGCTAAATATGAAGATCCTGATGGTTTGTTTGGGAAACATTTGCCGCAGCCCCCTGGCGGAAGGTATTATGCAGCACAAAGCAGCAGCCGCCGGATTGCGCTGGACGGTGGACAGCGCCGGTACCGGCAACTGGCATGTAGGCGAAGCGCCGCATCGGCTGTCGCAAAAAACAGCCCTGCAATACGGCATCGATATCAGCCAGCAACAGGCCCGCCAGTTCCGCCCCACTGACATGGCCCATTTTGATAGGGTGTTTTTTATGGACCAGGCTAACTACAACGAGGCCCGCCGCATGGCCGGTAGCCAGTGGAACGCCGATAAAGCCATGCTGCTGCTGGAGGTGCTGCACCCCGGCGAGGGTCAGCCAGGCCTGCGATGCCTACATAGCCCGGCACCAACCAGCACACGCTACTGCCCGCCGGTAGCGCAGCGCAGCGCTGCCCCCAAGGCCTGCGCTCCCCCCTTCCTTGTATTTCATTATCACATTATCCCATCATCACATTATCGCATTAGCATGCCCAAGCCATCGCTCCCCCAAGGCACCCGCGACTTTTCTGCCAGCGTAGTCCGCAAGCGCCAGTATATTTTTTCGCAAATCAGGCAGGCGTTTGAAACCTACGGTTTTGAACCCCTGGAAACACCGGCCATGGAAAACCTGGATACCCTGATGGGCAAGTATGGCGACGAAGGCGACAAGCTGATTTTTAAAGTATTGAACAACGGACTGGAGCGGCCGGAAAAACACGAAAAGGCCCGGGCCGATTTTGAACAGGTTTTGGCGGGCAAAAACATCGCCGGCATTACCGAGCGGGCTCTCCGATACGACCTTACCATTCCATTTGCCCGCTATGTAGCCATGAACCACGGACAGCTGACCTACCCCTACAAGCGCTACCAAATGCAGCCGGTATGGCGTGCCGACCGGCCACAGAAAGG
>JALOMC010000348.1 GCA_025455665.1 Chitinophagaceae bacterium
CAATGAGCACCAGCGCCAGCGGACTGATGAGCGGATTATTGTTGAGTGCAATGGGAATGAGACCACCGATGGCGGTAAGCGACGTGAGCACAATGGGCAGGAAGCGAATCTCACCGGCCTGCCTGATGGCCTCGTCCAGCGACATGCCTTCGCGACGCAACTGGTTGGTAAAATCCACCAGCAGGATGGAGTTTTTGACCTCAATACCTGCCAGCCCAATAAAGCCGATGATGGCCACAAAGGAGAGCGGATTACCTGTCATCCACAGCAGCAATACGCCGCCAATAATACCCAGCGGTATCACACTGAGTACAATGAGGGTGCTTTTGAACGTGCGGAACTCCATGACTAAAATGGTGATGAACAAAAACACAGTGAGGATAATGACGGTGCCAAAGCTGCCGCCAAATGCTTCCTGCTGGCTTTCGGCCTCACCGGCGGGTACCAGTGCGTAGCCGTTGGGCAGGCGCAGTGCTTTTGCCTTTTCTAAAAACTCGGCGAGTACCGTGCTGGCCAATGCATCTTTCTTTACAAAAGATGTGACGATGGCAAAGCGCTTCTTATCGAGGTGATTGATGGTAACCGGCGATGTTTCGAAACCGATGCTGGCTACCAGGTTGAGTGGCACAGGCGTACCGGCCGCATTGTTTACATACAGGTTGCGCAGGGTTTGCAAAGTGGCATACTCCTCGCGGGGAGCATTTACCACTATGTTATAGTCTTCATCCCTGGCATCATCGGCCAGGGTGCCTACCGGCAAGCCGGCCACGGCCAGCCGAATCGTTTTGTCGATATCGGCGGTGAGAATACCCAGGGTGCGGGCCTTTTCCCGATCGATGCGGATGCGGATATCACTCTTGAGCAAATCAATTTCATTTCGCACATAAATGGTGCCCGGTACTTGCTCCAGCAGGCTTTTGGTTTGGCCGGCCAGCATCCGCAGTGTATCCAGGTTATCGCCAGTAATGCGGATAGCGACGGGTGCCTCTACCGGCGGGCCCTGCTCAAAATCTTTCACCTCTATTTTCGCACCGGGCAAAGCCAAAAACTGTTCTCGCAGTTTTTCAATCAGGTCTCGCTTCTCGGCAGGATCTACGTCCTCTTTCAGCTGCACAAACAATTGTGCAAAGTCGCTCTTCTCATTGGCCTGTATTTCATTGTAATAAATACGCGGATTGCCTTTGCCCACATTGCTGGTAAAAAACTTCACCTGTTGCTCGCCAGCCAGCTGTTGCTCTACCCTTCGCACCATTGAATCAGTAGTCGCAATATTGCTTTGCAGCGGCATATTTACATTAATCAGAAACTGCGGCTTTTCGGAAGAAGGAAACAACTTAAAACCAATGACAGGAAACAACATCAGTGAGCCGGCAAAAACAACCGCCGCTACCAGCAGCGTGATCCACGGGCGGTTCAGCGATCGATCGAGCAGACGGGAATAGCTACCCTGAATGAGCTTTTGAAGGCCCCGCATAAAAATATTGCCCTCGGGGCTGTGGTTGGTTTTGAGCACCCGGCTGGCTAAAAACGGCACAATGGTGAGCGACACCAACATAGATGCCAGTACCGACGATATAACTGCCAGCGGCAAACTTCGAATGAATTCGCCTGAAGCCTCCGGCATAAAAGCCAGCGGCATAAAGGCTACAATTAATGTGGCAGTACAGCCAACCACAGCCAGGCCAATTTGCTTGGTGGCTTCGATGGCTGCCTGCCGCTTGCTATAGCCATCGCGAAGCCAGCGTTCAATGTTTTCTACCACTACTATGCTATCATCTACCAATAAACCCAGGGCTACAACCAGACCAACAATACTTAGCTGATTGAGTGAAAAACCCATCGCATTGAGAGCTACCAAACCCAGCGCCAGACTAAGCGGTATGGAGATCATAACCACCAATGATGCCCGGGAGCCCAGCGGCAGCAGGGTAATGAGTACCAGCCCGATGGCGATGACAAAATCGAGCCCGAGCCCTTGCAAGCGCCGCGATACATTGTCGGCCTGATCAAACGATTTCACCAATGCGATGTTGGCAGGCAGTTGCTTTTCAAAGGCTGCCAGTACCGGTTCGTATTGCGATTGCGTTTTAGCAATGTTTTGCCCACCTTTTTGCGCTGCGGTTACCAGCACCGCCCGGTGCCCGTTGATGCGTACAATGTGCTTGGCTTCTTCGTAGCGAAGTTTTACGTCGGCTACGTCTTTCAGCAGCACCACGCTGCCGCCGGCATTGTACACTACGGTATTGGCTATTTCTTCTACTGTATTGTATTTGCCGCTTGTTTTCACGTTAAATACTTTGTCGCCGGCCCGCACACTGCCACCCGGTATGTTGGCCGCTTCGCTTTGTATGCTGCCTACAATTACGCCCACGGGTATTTGCAGCTGTGCCAGCTTGTCCAGTTTCAAATCAATGCGCACCTCCTGTTCCTGCACACCCTGGTACTCTGCTTTTTTCAGCGCTTTTACTTTTTCAAGCTGCTCTACCAGTTTATCGGCGTGGGTGCGCAGTTGTTGCATACTGGCATTTTCGCTTACCAGCGCCACTTGCAGCACGTTTACATCGGTGGGTGTTACTTTTCGTACTTCCAGCTTTACAATGTCAGATGGCAGTTGATCGCGGATAGCATTTATCTCACGTACCAGCTCCTGGTACTTCTCGTTCACATCGCTGCCGTATACAAACTCTACATCCAGCACGGCCACACCATCATCAATTTTTGTTTTGATGCTTTTGATATTCTCCAGCTCGCTGATGGCTTTTTCCATGGGCTTTACTACCAGCTCCTCCATGTCTTTGGGGCTGGTGCCGGGGTATATCACCACCACCGGAAACTGTGGTGGATTGATCTCAGGATCTTCGGCCCGGGGCATGGTGAAGAGGGTATTGGCTCCTACCACTATGATCATGATAAAGACCACCAGCGTCAGTTGCCAGTTCTTTACCGCGTAGGCTGCTATTTTCATACACAATTATTTGCGCTGGCCAACAGGACCCATCTCGGGCCATTCGCTGGTAAGCTGATAGATGAAAGAGTGATTACTGAACGATGCGAATGCGACTTTGATGAGAGAGGTAGGC
>JALOMC010000349.1 GCA_025455665.1 Chitinophagaceae bacterium
CAGCACAGCCGCTACGGCGCCCGATGCACCGAGGCTGGTGTAGCTGGTATTGTTGCGATGCTTGATGTAGGTGGGCAAATCGCTAAAAACCAATGCCATCAAATAAAACAGCAAGAAGGCAAAACTGCCGAACCGACTGAAAAAGGCCACCTCTACCACCCGGCCAAAAAAGTAGAGGGTGAGCATGTTGAAAATGAGGTGCATATAGTCGGCATGTAAAAAGCCACTGGTGAGCAGCCGCCAGTATTGGCCACGGCTCACCGCCGGCGGATACATGATAAAATCATTGTAAATACGTTCGCTGCTGAAAGCCGAAACAGAGATAAAGTGGCAGGGCAGTACTTGATGTTTTGCTTGTGGATGTGCACGTAATCATTGATCGGCTCTTTTACCAGGTGCGGAAAGCCCCGGCAGTCATCGGGCCGTACTTCGTAAATATTGCACTTGTTGGTAGCCTGGTCTAAAAACACGCAGGGCTGCACTTGCATGCGCCAGTCCTTCTCGTCTTTTTCGTACATCAGGTACTTTTTCTTAAAGGCTGGTACGCTTAGCTGCAGGTGTCGGGCTATGCGCTCCATATCGCTGGCCTCGAGGGTGGGCGTCATCTTTTTGCAGCAGTTGGCACATTTCAGGCAGTCTACTTCCTGCCACACTTCTTTTTCAGCTTGCTTGGCAATGTCTACGATGTCAGTTACATCGGCATCTTCCAGGTCTTTTATAAACTTGCGAAAAGGCTTCTTGTTTTTCTGGTACTTTTTTTCGAGTGCAGATAATTTCATACCACAACCCTGGGTTTTATTGGCAGCCTGTGCGCAAATTGCCGATGGGCCTTGCCTGCCAGGGCAGCAATTTGCAGCATGCTGCAGGCAATTCCAAAAAACGAGGTAAATAAATGAGGACAGCAGTGCATGTGGGAACCGTATAAAAAAGGATTCAAGGCATTTCTGCAGCTGGAACGCAGTTTGAGCGATCACTCGGTGGCGGCCTACCTGCACGATGTAGAACTGCTGACGCAGTGGATGCAATCGACCGGGCAGCTACTGCAGCCGGCAGCGGTAGAGCTAACGCACCTGCAACAGTTTTTGCAGTCGCTGGCTGGTATGGATATTTCGGCCCGCAGCCAGGCCCGCATTATCAGCGGGTTGCGGGCTTTTTTCAAGTATTGCCTCACCGAGCAGATATGCCAGCAAAACCCGACCGAACTGCTGGAGGCGCCCAAACTAAGCCGTCACCTGCCCGAGGTGCTGAGCTACGCCGAAATAGAGCAGCTGATAGCCGCTATAGACCTGAGTACACCCGAAGGCACCCGCAACAAGGCTATGCTGGAAACACTGTACAGCTGCGGTCTGCGGGTGACCGAACTGATTTCGCTGCAGCTGAGCCATGTGTACCCCGAAGTGGGATTTGTACGGGTAGTGGGCAAAGGCAGCAAGGAGCGGCTGGTGCCCATTGGCCGCGATGCGCTGAAATACCTGGCCCTGTACCGTGATACGGTGCGGCCACATCTGCCCGTGCAGCGTGGCGAAGAGGACATTGTTTTTTTGAACCGGAGAGGCAGGCGGCTCAGTCGTGTCTACGTGTTTTTACTGATCAAAGATTTGGTCGCCCGTGCCGGCATCGAAAAGAATATTTCGCCCCACACCTTTCGCCACAGCTTTGCCACCCACCTGGTAGAGGGCGGCGCCGACCTGCGGGCCGTGCAGGAAATGCTGGGCCACGAAAGCATTACCACCACGGAGATTTATACGCACCTCGACCGCGACTACCTGCGGGAAACCCTGCAGCGCTTTCATCCGGCTTTTAAGTGAAAGTTCAAGAGTTCAAGAGTTCAAAAGTTCAAAAGTTCACAGGTTCACGAGTTCCAGAGTTTACGAGTTCACAAGTTTGAAGGCCGGGAAAGGGCCCATGTCAGCCCGGCATTTCTTTGTTGCTGCCGGTTGCATTTTGGCCGTCCCTCTGCCTATTGGGGGGGGTGAGAGTCGGGAAGTCGGGAAGTCGGAAAGTCGGGGAGTCGGGAAGTCGGGAGACCGTAGACCGTATTCCGGAGACCGGAGACGCGAAGCTCACTAACAACTAACAACTAACAACTGTCAACTAACAACTGCCATCCATCAACTTTCCCGCCCCTTCTGTATTCCATTATCACATTATCGAATTATCCCATTATCCCATTAGCTACACGTCTTTCTCATCAAACGATAGCTCTATTCGTTCCACTTGTGCTACCACTTTGCGATAGGTGACGCCGGCGGTATGCAGCATGCGCTTGCTGGCCATGGATACATCCGATCCATCGTATTTATCGCTCAGGTAAATCACTTCTTTGATGCCGCTCTGGATGATGGCTTTGCTGCATTCGTTGCACGGAAAAAGGGCGGTGTAAATGCGGCAGCCATGCAGGTCCATGCCGATGTTGTTGAGAATGGCATTCAGCTCGGCGTGGCACACGTAGGGGTACTTCGTGTCCAAAAAATCGCCGGTTTTGCCCCAGGGAAAATCATCATCGCTGCAGCCCAGCGGCAGGCCATTGTAGCCGGCGCCTACTATTTTGTTTTGCTGGTTTACAATGCAGGCACCCACCCGGGTGGCGGGGTCTTTGCTGCGGCGGCCGCTCAGCAGGGCCACGCCCATAAAGTATTCATCCCACGAAATGTAATCGGTTCGTTTGCTCATACAGCGTTGTTGCAGGCTTGCAATTTAAGGGCTGCCCGGCGGCTTTTGCACCACTGGCTGGCAGCCACGAAGGCGCATGCCTTACCTTTGCGCTGTTTCCAAAAATTTTGGCCAGCCTGCAACTGGCGTTGGACACAACATCCCGGCCCCGTGTCGGGACCATAAAATTTTGAGTCATGGCATTATTGCACAATCGGGTTTCCAACCGGGAACTGAAGCAGCGGCTATTGGACGATCCCACGCCGCGAACCACCATCAGCTTTTACAAGTACCACCCCATTCAAAACCCTGCTGGCTTTAGAGACGAGCTGTGGAAGGGCCTGCAGCCATTGGGCGTGCTGGGCCGCATTTACGTAGCCCGCGAAGGCATCAATGCGCAGATCAGCGTACCCACGGAGCGGCTGGAAGAACTGCGCAGCTTTTTGTACAGCTACCACTGGATGGATGGTCTGCGGCTGAACATAGCGGTAGACGATGACGGCAAAAGCTTTTGGGTGCTGAAAATAAAAGTGCGGGACAAGATTGTGGCCGATGGCTATGAGTACGAAGTAGGCCATTTTGAAAACGCCATTGAAATACCCAGCGATACTTTCAGAGAACAGCTGCCCATGGCGGCCGATATGATGAAGGGCCGCGAAGACAAGCCCATCATTATGTACTGTACCGGCGGCATCCGCTGCGAAAAAGCCAGTGCCTACATGCTGCACCGCGGTTTTCAGCAGGTGTACCACATCGAAGGCGGCATTATCAACTATGTGCACCAGGTGCAGGAGGAAGGGCTGGAGCAGAAGTTTCTGGGCAAAAACTTTGTGTTTGACAACCGCATGGGCGAACGGGTGACAGACGACATTATAGCCCGCTGCCACCAGTGTGGCAAGCCGGCCGATACGCATACCAATTGTGTAAA
>JALOMC010000350.1 GCA_025455665.1 Chitinophagaceae bacterium
TGGCGGCTGCTTCCACACTGTTGCCGCCGGCTATATCCTGTGCCATCACCAGGCGTTTTCCCAGCTGCTCGGGCGTCATCATTCTTTCGCCCTGGTTGGTGATGACCTTGGTATCGTTGGTAAGCGAAATTTCATCGTAGCCATCGAGGCTGTGGATGATGGTGAACGCCTTGCCACTTTGCTGCAGCAGGTAATTGTAAATACGGGCCATCTCCAGGTTGTACACGCCTACCAGCTGGTAAGCCGGGTTGGCCGGATTGACCATGGGGCCCAGCATATTGAAGAAGGTGCGAACCCCCAGGTTTCGCCGGATGGGACCCACTGTTTTGAGCGCCGGGTGAAACAGGGGGGCATGCATAAAGCAGATGCCTGCTTGTTCTACTTCCTGCAGCAACTTCGCGTTGTCATTACTGAATTTGTAGCCCAGCTGCTCCATCACATTGCTGGCACCGCTGATGCTGCTGGCGCCATAGTTGCCATGTTTGGCTACTTTTTGGCCGGCACCCGCCACTATGAAACAAGACAGGGTGGAAATATTGAACGTGTCTTTGCCATCGCCACCGGTGCCTACTATGTCCATCACGGCATGGCCGTTGAGATCAACCGGCACGCAGAGTTCCATCAACGCATCTCGAAAGCCTTGCAGTTCATCAATGGTGATGCTGCGCATGAGGTACACCGTCATGAACGAGGTAATCTCATGCTCGTTGTATTGCCCTTTGCCAATGGCCAGCAGTACTTCGTAAGCCTGCTGGCGGCTGAGGGTTTTGTGCTCGAATAAGTTCAATAGTATCTTTTTCATAGACCCTCCTACATCTTCCCTAAAGGGAGGACTTTATGCTCATTTATTTTTTTGCTGATTGCCTTTTGCATGATTGCTCGGTAGCTGATGATTACAATCAAACCTTACGATTTCCCATTAGCGGGTCGGAGGGTGCAACCAGTTTCGCATCATTTTTTCTCCCAACGGTGTCAGCACACTTTCCGGGTGAAACTGCACGCCTTGCAGGTCATAAGTTTTGTGCTGCATGGCCATGATGAAGCCATGCTCATCTTCGGCGGTAATTTCCAACACATCAGGCAGGTCTTCTTTGCGCACTACCCAACTGTGGTAGCGGCCCACATCAAAGGTGCAGGGCATATCCTTGAAGAGTTGGCAGATGACCGTTGACAGTTGACAGGGCATGGCCACGCCGTGATAAACCTCATCGAGGTTGACCAATGTGCCCCCCATGGCCTGGCCAATAGCCTGGTGGCCCAAACACACCCCCAGTATGCTTTTGGTAGCTGCATATTCCTTAATTAAAGGCAGCAGCAGGCCCGCCTCTTCAGGTATGCCCGGCCCGGGCGATAGAATGATCTTGTCGTACGCCTTCACTTTTTCTAACGGTAGCTGATCGTTGCGAAACACATCCACCGACTCACCAGTGATGTACTCTACCAGGTGCACCAGGTTGTAGGTGAAAGAATCGTAATTATCGAAAACTAATATGCGCATAGAAACCCTCCTAAATCCTCCCTAAAGGGAGGACTTTATACTCATTGAGTGTTGTGATTTGATTCAATAATTTCATTTGCCTTAGTGATGATGGCATTTGCTACTGCCTCCACATTTCCAAACACTTCCTTGTTGCTAAACCGAATGATCGTGTGACCCCAATTCCTCAAATCCTGTTCCCGTCTTTTATCTCTTTCAGCTACTTCAGGATCATCATGTATGCTTCCATCCAACTCAATCACCAATCTTGCTTTGTGGCAATAGAAGTCCGCCACATAAACGCCAATGGCATGCTGCCTTCGAAATTTCAGCCCCTTTCGCTCCAGTTTCAACCACTGCCAGAGTAGCTGCTCTGCTTCCGTCATTTCCCTTCTCAACTGCCTGGCTGCCTCAAAAATTTGTGGCGGAGTTCCGTGAAGCATCCCTCCTTCAGCAAATGACTGCAGGTCGTTACGTTCTGCATCATTTTTCTGTTTCCGATTTGTTTCCATTAGTGTGTAGTTGGATGTGTGTTAAGCAGTTGAAATTGTCAACCGCCTTAAAGCCTCCCTTTAGGGAGGTTTGGAGGGCTTAAAGGGTCTCAGCCATCTTGATGGCACTTTTCAAAGCATTCAACTTGTTGTTTACTTCCTGCAGCTCATTTTCGGGTACACTCTTTACCACCACGCCGGCACCAGCCTGGCAATACAGCGTATTGTGGCGACTCATAAACGTACGAATCATAATAGCGTGGTTGAAAGAGCCATCGAGCCCGATGCTACCAATGGCGCCACCATAGTAGCCCCGCTGCGTAGGCTCCAGCGCATCTATGATCTGCATGGCTTTGTACTTGGGCGCTCCGCTCAAGGTACCCGCCGGAAAAGTATCGGCCATGATATCAAAAGGCCTGGCACCTGCTTTGATGGTACCGGTTACTTCACTCACCAGGTGAATGACATGGCTGTAGTAATGCACCTTTTTATAGTCGCTCACATGCACCTGATCGGCATGGCGGCTCAGGTCGTTGCGGGCCAGGTCTACCAGCATCACATGCTCGGCATTTTCTTTGGCGTCTTTTGTCAGGCGCTCTGCTTCCAGCGCATCAGTTGCATCATCACCGGTGCGCTTAAAGGTGCCGGCAATGGGGTGAACCACGGCCTTGCCTTGATTGGTAATGATGAGCTGGCTTTCGGGCGAAGAGCCAAACAAGCGATAATCGCCGTAATCGAAATAAAACAGGTAGGGCGAAGGATTGATGCTGCGCAGGGCCCGGTATACATTGAATTCATCGCCTCGAAAGGGTTGTGCAAACCTGCGGCTGAGCACTATCTGAAACACATCGCCCCGCTGGCAGCTGGCAATGCCTTTTTTTACCACCTCTTTATATTCATCATCGGTCAGGTTGCTGGTTTCGGGGGCGGTAGTAGCAAAAGGAAAAACAGGCAGATCCTTGCTGTAAATGAACGACTCCAGTGCAGCCAGATCGCTATCCACACCACGCACCTTGTTTTCGCAGATGTACATTTCATCTTTAAAATGGTTGATAGCAATGACATACTGGTACAGCCGGTAGCGCAGCAGGTGGCTGGCGGTGGTATGGCTGGCGGTGGTACTTTCCTTCTTGCTGTCAAATCGGACGGTATCGAAAAACTGCACCGCATCAAAACTGGTGTAGCCAAAAAAACCCTGTGCGGCCGATACAGGGCAGTCGCCCACGGCTTCAAACCGGTCGAGGTATTCATTAAAAGCCGCTACCAACGCTTGCGGCCGGTCCAGCTTTTTCCGCTCGGGCGGCAGGCCTGGCAGTTTGTACTCCACCGTGTGCAGATCAATGGCTTCAAAGCCGGCAATGGCCTGCACGCCAATAAAGCTCCAGCTGTTATCGGCCGCTCTAAAGTCGGCACTCTCCAGCAAAATGGTATCCCGAAAACGATCTCGCAGCCGCAGGTAGATGCCTACCGGCGTGAGCATATCGGCCAATGTTTTTTTGCAGGTGGTTGCTATTTGGTACTTCGCCATGTGTGAAACATTAAAAAAAGGCCCCGACGTGTGTCGAGGCCTTTTGCAATTAGTTTATAGTTGTGCATAACAAGGGCTTCCCGACACTCATCGTATCAGTGGCCACCACCAAATGTTATGTTGATTGATCGTCATCGGGCACAAAATTGGGAAAGCATTTGAAACCGCCAAAAAATATTTGGGGGCCCGGCAACGGTGCTACTATGAGGCAACAGTGGCGATGGCACCCTGTCTGCCAACAGGCAGGCGTTCGGCTTTGTGCTCCTATCAGCAGGGCAGCCTGGCCGATTGTTGCCCGCCGTAAGCCTGCAAGCGTTGAACTTGTGAACTCGTGAACCTTTGAACTTTTGAACCCCGTAAACCTTCAAACTCCTTCCCCCATTATCACATTATCATATTGTCGCATTATCAGATTGTCACATACCACATTATCACCTTAGCTCCCGCTACCTTTAGCCCATGCAAGCGTTTTTGAAACGGGTACGGTATGCGCTGCAGGGCTGGCGCTACTTTGTACAGCACGAAACCAATGGCCAGCTGCAACTGCTGATAGCAGTGGCGGTGGTAGTAGCGGGTGTTGCATTCGGCATCAGCCGGCACGAGTGGCTGTGGGTGCTGGGCTGCATAGCGCTGGTACTAAGCCTGGAAATGCTGAACAGCAGCCTGGAAAAACTGGCCGATGCCCTGCATCCCGGGCAGCACCCGCTGGTAGGCCTGGCCAAAGACCTGGCAGCCGGTGCTGTGCTATGGGCAGCCGTCATCAGTGCTGTTATTGGCATTATTATTTTTTGGCCCTACTGCCAGCGCTGGCTGGCGTAGTTTGGTACGCTGCATGCCGGGCGCTGCACAGCTGCCCACGGGCGCCCCGATGAACGATACTACCCAGCTGCCGCAGGCAGCGTGGTAGTGAGGCCAGCGGGCACCGTAGCTGAAAGTAGCACTGCTGCTGATCGCCCCCCCTGCTCAACTAACTGTGTGTTGCTGTTGTAGCCAGTGCTTACCACCACGGCTCTACACTAATGCTGAGGGCGGTAGCTGCCTCGGCTATCAGCTGGCGCCGATACGGCTGCCGGATAGCGGATATTTTCA
>JALOMC010000351.1 GCA_025455665.1 Chitinophagaceae bacterium
ATATCGGGGCGCACCTGCTCATGATCGCAGGCCAGCAGGCGGCCGGTGCGGCACAGGCCGGTTTGTATTTCATCGGCTATCATCAGCACATTGTAGTGGGTACACAGCTGGCGTACGCCTTGCAGGTAGCCATCGTGCGGTACCACCACGCCGGCTTCGCCCTGTATGGGCTCTACCATAAAAGCGGCTACATCAGGTTGCTGCAGGGCTCGTTCCAGGTCGGCCAGGTCATTGTATTCCACCAGGTCGAAGCCGGGCATGTAAGGGCCAAACTGGTGGTAGCTGCTGGGGTCGGTACTGCTGCTGATGGCGGCCAGGGTGCGGCCCCAGAAATTGCCTTTGGCAAAAACGATGCGGGCCTTGTTTTCACGCCGGTATTCATGGGTAGCACCTTGTCGTAGCCAAAGTAGCGGGTAATGTATTGCTCATATTCGCCCAGCAAATTGCTGTGAAAAGCCCGGCTGGTAAGCGTAAGCTGCTGCGCCTGCCGGGTAAGGGCACCTACAATGCGGGGGTGGCAGTGGCCCTGGTTTACGGCCGAGTAGCCGCTCAAAAAGTCGTAGTAGCGTTGGCCATCTACATCCCATGGTATACGCCCTCGCCGCGCTGCAGCACTACCGGCAGGGGGTGGTAGTTGTGGGCGCCGTGGGCCTGTTCCAGATCGAGGTAATATTGAGTTTTGGCCGATAGGGCCGTGGCAGTATGCATAAAAAGAGGAAATAGTTTGTTGGTTAACAAGTGGTTAGCCCATCGGCAGCAGCAGATTGGGCGCTGCTGATGGCACTGGTGGCTGCCAGGGTAGGGCAGCAGTTTCAGGAAAATGGAGCAAGAGAAACAGCATCAACCCTGCACGGGGTGATCGAGAAAATCGAGGTTGCAGCGCAAAAACGATATAGAAGGATGCTGTGAGATAAGAAACAATTTGCTGCGGCAATGATAGGGCAAATAAACTGCCCCGACAAGCTGGCAATACCGCAAAAAGGCAGCAAACTGGCAGGGGGTGGCCTATTTTTGCATAGCAGGCGGGCCTTTTTTGTGGAAAAGCCCAAAATTCATTTTGTTGAATACTGCCAAAGCCGCACCTTTGCCGTCCGAAAAATTTTTAGATCATGGCAAGAGTATGTCAGGTAACAGGTAGAAAGCCAATGACCGGTCACCATGTTAGCCACTCTAACATCAAGACCAAGCGCCGCTTCAACCCCAATTTGCAGGTGAAGCGCTTCTTCCTGGCCGAAGAGAACAAGTGGATTACCCTGAAGCTGACCGCCGATTCGATCCGCACCATCAACAAGCGTGGCTTGTACACGGTGGTAAAGGAGCTGCGCCAGCAGGGTGTAGCCATCTGATCTGCAGCAAGGCATTTTCCCCTTCCTCAATTGAAATAATCGAACGAAGTATATGGCAAAGAAAAGCAAAGGCAACCGGGTACAGGTAATCCTGGAGTGCACAGAGCATAAACACAGTGGCCAGCCCGGCACCAGCCGTTATATTACGGTAAAAAACAAGAAGAACACGCCTGAGCGTCTTGAACTCAAGAAGTACAACGACATCCTGAAGAAGGTGACTGTACACAAAGAAATCAAGTAAGCAAGTGCTGGTTTGATTTGCCCGGCGGCAAACAGTCAGATGCAGCTTCCGGCGGGCAAATGCTCACAGTCAATACAAGTTTCAAAATATTCATACCATGGCAAAAGCAGCTTCAAAGAACGCGAAAGTAAAAGATGCTAAGGCAGCAGCCGAAGCCAAGAACTGGACCAAGGTGATCAAGGCCGTTCGCAGCCCCAAGTCTGGTGCTTATACTTTCAAAGAGGTAATCGTTCACAAAGACAAGGTGAAGGATTTTCTGGCCGAAAAGTAATCGACCTTCGCTTGTATCATATTCGAGCCGTCATCCCACCGGGTTTGATGGCTCTTTTTTGTTGGTGGCATCCCGGCGGTTGGTGCCGGGTCAGCTACGGCCATTTTTACTCCAACTTTCTAATGCCTCGTTATGGGATTTTTCGATAAGCTGTTTGGCAAAAAGGAAAAGCAGGTACTGGACCAGGGACTGGAAAAAACGAAGGAAAGTTTCCTGACCCGCATCAGTAAAGCAGTAGCAGGTAAAAGCACCATCGATGATGAGGTGCTGGATAACCTGGAAGAAGCGCTGGTAAGCTCCGATGTAGGCATAGAAACTACCGTAGCCCTTATAGACCGTATAGGCGCCCGGGTAAAAAAGGACAAATACCTCGGCACGGCCGATCTCAACCGCATCATGCAGGAAGAGATGGCTGGTATTTTGGTAGATGCACCTTCTACACTGGCAGCCGACTTTAGCCTGCAAGGCATGCCCAAACCGTATGTGCTGCTGGTAGTAGGGGTAAATGGTGTAGGCAAAACAACTACCATTGGAAAGTTGGCCCACCAGTTTAAGCTGGCCGGTAAAAGTGTGTTGTTGGGCGCTGCCGACACTTTCAGGGCGGCAGCGGTAGACCAGCTGACCATTTGGAGCGACCGGGTAGGGGTGCCCATTGTAAAGCAAGCCATGGGCAGCGATCCTGCTTCGGTAGCGTTTGACACCGTACAAAGCGGCATTGCCCGCGGGGTTGATATCATCATCATAGACACGGCCGGCCGCCTGCACAACAAGGCGCACCTGATGGAGGAGCTGTCGAAAATAAAGCGGGTGATTAAAAAGCAGCTGCCCGAGGCACCACATGAAGTGCTGCTGGTGCTGGATGGCAGCACGGGCCAAAATGCGCTGGAGCAGGCGAGGCACTTTACGGCCGCTACCGAAGTAACCGGGCTGGCCATTACCAAACTGGATGGAACCGCCAAGGGCGGGGTGGTGTTGGCCATCAGTCACCAGATGCAGATACCTGTGCGCTACATAGGCGTGGGCGAGAAAATGGAAGACTTGCTGGTGTTTGAAAAGCAGGCGTTTGTCGGCAGCCTGTTTTCGCTGAACGGGTAAGTTCAGCGGTGTAGCCTCCCTAACTTGCAGCATAGCTGGTACAGCCAGCCTTATTTACTGGCATGCGACGTCTTTTTTGGCTGGCCCTGGGCATTGTATTGCTCACGGCGCTCTACTTCATGTACGATTATTTTTCCGACGACGGGCAAACCACAAAGGCGAAGCCCGGCGAGGAAACTGCTGAGTTGCTGCCGCCGCCCAATATGCAGTGGATGCCAGCCGGCAGGGTAGTGCTGCGGGCCGGTGCCGCAGGCAGTGCCTTACAGTTGGCCGTGGATAGCTGTTGGGTGTCCCGCCAACCCATCTCCGTGGCCGATTTTGAAAAATTTGTGATGGCCACCGGCTACCGAACCAGTGCCGAAGGGCGCCAGTCGACAGCGCAATTGCGCCGGTTTTTCAGCAGTATTGGTTTGCTTCCCTCGGCCGATTCTGCCGGGCCAGGATCGGTGTGGATACAAGATGGACAGCCCAGGTGGATAGCCGGCGCCAGCTGGCGCTACCCGGCCGGCCCACAGCAGCCGGCGGCCCGGCCGGCCGATGCAGCGGTGCACCTGAGTTGGCAACGGCCCGGCCGGCCGATGCAGCGGTGCACCTGAGTTGGCAAGACGCCATTGCCTACTGCGCATGGGCCGGTTACCGCCTGCCCACCGAGGCAGAGTGGGAGCACAGTGTGGCCCGCGGCCTGATAGCCAGCAATGGCCAGGAGTGGTGCAGCGATTGGTATGTGGCCAATTATTGGGCTTCGCTCGATACCAGCGTTGTGCATAGCAACCCGGCAGGTCCTGCCCTATGGAATGAACCAAACCATGCAGCGCTGCCACGCCTGCTCAAGCAGCGAAACCCGGCCGCAGCTGCCACGTCGCTGCAAAGCCGACTAGGCCTGGCACCCACGCTTAGCAGCAGCCTCACCTGCTGCCGGCCGGTAGTAACCCGCCCCATGTGGCAGGCCTGGCACCCACGCTTAGCAGCAGCCTTACCTGCTGCCGGCCGGTAGTAACCCGCCCCATGTGGCAGGCACAGCAGGTGCTGCAGCAAATGAAGTAGGAACTATAAGAAATCGGTGGTCGTTTTCTTTTTTACAAAGTATTGCCACAGGATGCTACCCCGGTAAAAGCCGGGGCCGGCAAAGCCACGGCGCCCGGGCCATTTACCCTTGGCTGGCCACAGCAGCCAGCCCAAAAAGGCGATCCACGCTTTGGGCACCTGCCAGGCATTATCTGCCTGCCCCTTCAGCAGCATTTGCAAGCAGGCCAGCCAATCGAGGCCCCATCTTAGTACGAGTACTGGCAGCAACTGGTGCCGCGGCATGTTGCGGCAAATCATCACCAGATTATTTCGAAAGTTGAACCATGTTTTGCGGGGGCTTTCTTTGGCCAGGCTGCCGCCGCCGAGGTGGTATACCGTGCTGCTTCCTACTGAGGCAATCTTGTAGCCACGATTGATGGCTCGCCAGCACAGGTCGATCTCTTCCATGTGCATGAAAAACCACGGGTAAAAGCCGCCCAACTGCCAAAACACCTGCCGGCGAATGAGCAGGCAGGCACCACTGGCCCATGCGCATTGAATGGTATCGTTGTATTGGCCGCGGTTTTCTTCGACAGTGTCAAACAGCCGGCCGCGGCAAAAAGGATATCCCAGCCAATCAATAAAACCACCGGCAGCACCGGCATATTCGAAATGGTCACGAAAGCGATCGCTGGCCATGGTGGGTTGCACAGCGGCCATTTGCTCATCGGCTTGCATGGCGGCTACCAATGGCTGCAAAAAGCCGGGGGTAATGGCTACATCGGTATTCAGCAGCAGCAGGTAGTCGGCTGCTATGCCTTGCAGGCCCCGGTTGTAGCCTTCGGCAAAGCCGCCGTTCATGGTATTCTGTACCAGCTGTACTGTTGGATAATGGGTCTGCAAAAACGCTATGCTATCGTCGGTAGATGCATTGTCGATGAGGTACACTGCTGCCTCCGGGTAGCCATGCTGTAGCACCGAAGGCAGGTAGGTAGCCAGGTGCTGGCGCCCATTGTAGTTCAGCAGGCAAATGGCCACAGAGGGAAATGCATTCATGTGCAAGAGGGGCAAAGGGCAAAGATAGGGTGGGCCCATGCGGCGCCGGGCATCAAAGGCCTAATTGCCGCCAGCGTGCCAGGTATTTGCCTATCATATCAAATTCCAGATTGACGGCCATACCCGGGGCTATTTGTTGCAAATTGGTATGCTCGTAGGTATAGGGAATAATGGCCACTGAGAAGGCGTGATCATGCAAATCGAATACAGTGAGGCTGATGCCGTTGAGGCAAATGCTACCTTTTTCGATGAGCAAATGATCGAAACGGGCCGGATAGCGGAATCGGTAGAGCCAGCTGCCGTCCTGATCTGTTTTTTCGATACACTCCGCGGTGCTGTCTACATGGCCTTGCACCAGGTGGCCATCCAGCCGGCCGTTCAGCGGCACACAGCGTTCCAGGTTCACTTGCTGCCCGGGCTGCCAGCTACCCAGGTTGGTTTTGTCCAAAGTTTCAGCAATGGCGGTCACCTGGTGTTGCTGCCCGGATAGGTGGGTCACGGTCAGGCACACCCCGCTGTGGCTCACACTCTGGTCTACCTTCAGCTCGGCCGAAATAGGGCTTTCGATGGTAAAAACTACATTGCTCTCAAGCTGTGCTACACCTACCACCGTGCCGGTGGCCTCTATAATGCCGGTAAACATGGATACACTTTTTGTTGTACAACAACAAAATTGGGGCAATAAGTTGGCTGGGATTCTAATTTCCCTATTTTTGCGGTCCCAAAATTCTAAAAGGGGGTATCAAGCTATGCTGATCATCGATTCGAAAGACTGCGAAAACATTGACAAGGCGCTCAAGAAGTACAAGAAGAAGTTCGAAAAAGCCAAGATTCTCACCCAACTGCGTGAGCGTCAGAGCTTCACCAAGCCTTCTGTAAAGCGTCGTGGCGAAGTGCTGAAAGCAATCTACAAGCAGCAGATTGCCAGCGGCAAAATCGAAGCTTAATTT
>JALOMC010000352.1 GCA_025455665.1 Chitinophagaceae bacterium
CGGCAGTACACCAATGCCGATCCTGGTACATTTTGCAGTACCTGCAGCAGCTTGTTTATTTTTTGCGGTAGCTGAAATACGCTGAACGAAAGGTTGGGCCGCTCAAAAGAGGAACGGAACAACTGCCGGGCCTGCGAAAAATGCAGCTGCTGCATGATATCTTGCTGCACCTGTGGGGTAGCTGAAGCAGTAAGCGCCAGTATGGGTACATGCGGCAGTTCTTCTCGCAGCAGGGCTATTTGCAAATAAGCCGGCCTGAAATCGTAGCCCCATTGCGATACGCAATGCGCTTCGTCTACCGCTATCAGGTTGATGGGCAGCGATGGCAGGTATTCTTTGAACAGGTTGGTTTGCAGCCGCTCGGGCGAGAGGTACAAGAATTTGAAAAGTCCTGTACCGGCATTTTGCAACGCCTTTTTTACCTCAAAAAAATTCATACCGCTGTGAATGGCCAGTGCACTCACATTGCGCCGGTGCAGCTGCCGCACCTGGTCTTTCATCAGTGCTATCAATGGTGTGATGACAAGGCACACCCCCTCCTGTGCCAGCCCCGGCACCTGGTAGCATACACTTTTGCCGCCACCGGTAGGTAGCAGGGCCAGCGTATCATTGCCGGCCATTACCGATTGTATGATAGCCTCTTGCCCGGGACGAAACTGCTGGTAGCCGAACGTTTGCTGTAAAACTTGGTGAATGGGTACCGGCATGCAAGTAAATCAGGGCTGAATAAGCAACAGTTGCAAACGAGGCAGCTTGGCAAAATCTCTATCGGCAGTTAACAGCGGTACTTGCAGCCACTGGGCAGTTGCAGCAATCAACGCATCAGGAAGCTTTACCTTGCACTGCTGGCGAAGACTAATGGTAAGGGACCGGATCTCATCATTCAAGTAAACCAGTCTCGTGTTCTTTACCAAAGCTTGCCGAATTTGTAGCCTTTCGGCTGTGATATCTTTTACACCCAGTAGTTCCAGCATCGTTATCTCCGAAATAGCCAAGCGGCTATCCAAAAAATCACTGACAACCGGATTGCCACTCAGTAGATATAGCAATACATTGGTATCGGCCAAAAAATCAACTCCATTCACCCCGATTCTTTTTTTGCCATTTCAATCCATCTGCCACTGTATTATCGGCACCAAAAAATTGGTGCAAAGAGATACCGGATGTTTCTTCTTTACGAGCAGCATCCGCCAGCGCTCTTGCCTTTTCAATAAGGGCCTTCCTTTTTTTACGCGAAAGATTCCTTTTGATTTCAACCACAAATGCCATAGGACGTGCAATTTTACTCAAGTTAGTCAATTCATTTCAACTTCCTCACGCCGAGGTACAGGCTGTTCAGCGCCAGTACCACATCGCTACCACCCATGATAAGCGCCCCTACAGTGGGGTGCAAATAGCCCAGGGCAGCTACAGGTATGGCTACCACGTTGTAAGCAAAGGCCCAAAATAAATTACTCTTCACCGTGCCATAGGTCAGCTTGCCCAACTGCATGGCCTTTGGCAAGTGCTTCAGGCCATTATTGGTGAGCACTACACCAGCGCTTTGAATAGCTAATTGCGACGCTTCGCTCAGCGATACACTGATGGTAGCCTTCGCCAAAGCTGGTGCATCGTTGATGCCATCGCCCACCATCACAGTGGGTGCCTTAGCCACCAACTCATCTATCATCTGCAGTTTCTCGGCGGGCGTTTTGCCAGCGTATACCACTTCTATCCCAAGCGCATCGGCCAGCGGTTGACACTTTTGTAGGGTATCACCACTTAGCAAAATAGTAGTAATGCCTTGCGACTTACAATAGTCAATGACGGCTTTGGCCTCGGGCCTCACTTCATCGCTGATATCCACCCAACCAATGAGCTCGTCATTTTTGGTGACATACAAGTGATGCTCTTCGGTGGGAGCGTTGGCCAGTATGCGGGCCGAACCGATGCGATAGCGATGCCCCTCTTTATCCTGCGCCCGCATGCCTTCGCCTTTCACTTCTTCTACCTGCAGCAAGCGTACTGCATCTTTCACCCGCCAGGCTTCAGCTATACTGCGGGCTATGGGGTGGTTCGAAAATTTTTCCAACGAAAAAACAAGTCGCTTAAATCCCTCGTCGTCGCCATCCAGTGCTTTAAACGCAGCTACCGAAAACTTTCCTGTAGTGAGCGTACCGGTTTTGTCAAACACCATCTGCCGGATGTTGCGAAACAGCTCCATCCGCTTTACATCGGTAAACAAAATACCGTGGCGGGCAGCCCTGCCCAAGCCTACTGCAATGGCTGCCGGCGTGGCCAGCTTTCCTGAAAGCTGTGACCGCCCAGCCACCAGTTGCCCAGTAGCGTTAATGTAGCAATCACCAGTACAGCCGGTATAAACACAGCACTGATCTTATCGGCCAACTGCTGCACCGGTGGTCTTTCGGCCTGCGCCTTTTGCATCATGGCTACAATGCCGCTCATCACGGTGTCTTTGCCCACGGCCGTCACATAGGCTTTCACATTGCCATTCGCCACCACGCTACCGCCTATCAGCAGGTCGCCTTGCTTTTTAAACACCGGGGTAGCTTCGCCGCTCAAGAGGGCTTCGCTTACCTCCGCTTCGCCACTTAGTATTTTGCAGTCGGCCGGCACTTGCTCGCCACTGCGTATCAGCAGCAGGTCGCCGGTGCGCAGGCTGGCACTGTCTACTTCAAATACTTGCTCGTGGTGCTGATCATCGTAGGCAATCATGTTGGCCTTTACCACCTGCCGCCTGGTCAGTCGCTTTATTTCGCGTTGGGTACGGGCTATGCTTACATCTTCCAGCCAGTTGCCAAAAAATACAATGGTGATGATGCTGGCAGCTGTTTCGAAAAACAGGAAATCTTCGGGCCGATGCGTAAAAAGGCCATAGGTACTGTAAGCAAATGCCGCCGCTGCACCCATGGTTACCAGCACGTCCATATTGGGTACGCCACCGCGAATAGAGCGCCAGGCACTTTTGCCAAAATACTCCATGCCTATTAAAAACACCGGCAGCGCCAAACCAAACTGCACCCACGGCTGCATAAGCCAATGAATGTGTACGCCCGGCAGCATGTGCAGCATCAGCAGCAGCGTAAACGGCAGGCTGATCCAAAAGCGCAGCATGTACTTGCTCATGGGCGCATGTTCGGTGCCCGGCCGGGCGGTGGTTGCATCACCAGGCTGCTGTATAGAGTAGCCCAGGCTTTCTACCTTTTGTTGCGCCGCTGGCAACTTTGTGCCATCCGGCGACTCAAAACTTACATCGCCAGTAATGGCATTCACGGCAATATTGAGCATGCCATGCTTCTCCAGTGCCTTGTTAATGTTCAGCGCACAGTTGGCACAGGTAATCCCATTTACCTTCCAGGCTACTTTTTCCATATTATTTTCAACAGCCGACATACTGATTCCACACCTACCAACCGCTTTCGTTTACCATTTTATCAGGTTGGCTGTCTATTGCAAATTTACCCGGTACTGTTGCAAAAATGCTGTTAGTGCTCAGCTATTAACGCAACTGCGCTGCATGCAACGTAATCTTCCGTTTTTCGGCAACCGGCAGGCGCCTTGTATCTTGCGGCGGCATGGAGTTTTCTTACCATTTATCGCAGCTACCGGCTGCTGCCAGGTGGCTGTTGCAGCAGGCTGGCCAGCGCCGGATCATTGCACTGTTTGCGCCCATGGGAGCTGGCAAAACCACGCTGAGTGGCGCCATTCTGCACGCACTTGGCAGTACTGACCATGCCGCCAGCCCCACCTTTAGCCTCATCAACGAGTATGCGCTACCCGATGGCAGCACCCTGTACCACATGGACTGGTACCGGCTGAAGGATGAAGAAGAAGCCATGGCCGCAGGCATAGAAGACGCCTTGTACAGTGGCCACCGCTGCCTGGTAGAATGGCCCGAACGGGCCCCGGCCTTGCTACCGCCCGATGCCTTGCGTGTAGAGATACTGGCCACTGACCCCGAAACACGGCTGTTGAAAGTGGCAGCCGCCCACTAACTTTATCGGCCCGGCCATCGGGCTGCTATCTCTCATTCATTACCGATCGTATTCTGCCCCCTGCCATGTCGAAACCTATTATCAGCGGATCATTTAGCTACGAAACACTGGAAGAAACACTGGACGTAAAAACCAAGGGTGCCGAACTGTTTATAGGCGTGCCCAAGGAAACTGCCTTTCAGGAAACGAGGGTGGGCCTGATACCCGAAGCAGCCGGCGTACTGGTAGCCAATGGGCACGATGTGTGGGTAGAAAGCAAGGCCGGCGAAGCCAGCGGCTATACCGACAAAGACTACGCCGAGGCGGGCGCCAAAATAAAGTACGACCACAAAGAGATTTACAACTGCGACATTCTGGTAAAAAGCGCCCCGGTGGTGGAAGAAGACCTGCCGCTGCTGAAGCAAAACCAATTCATCGTTTCGCCCATTCACCTGAGTGTAATGAAGGCCGGTATACTGCAGGCCATGATGGAGAAAAAAATTACCGGCCTCAGCTTTGAAAACCTGAAAGACGACAGCGGCACCTACCCTATTGTGCGCAGCATGAGCGAAATAGCTGGCAGTGCCAGTATTTTGATAGCCGGCCACTACCTGAGCCAGGGTGGCCGCGGCAAAGGCATTTTGCTGGGGGGCATCAGCGGCATACCACCTACCAAGGTCATCATTTTAGGCGCCGGCGTGGTGGGAGAATTTGCAGCCCGTACGGCGCTGGCCATGGGCAGCAGTGTCAAAGTATTTGACAACAATGTGTACCGCCTGAAGCGCCTGCAGGATACGCTAGGCCACCGGGTATGGACCAGCGTGATAGAGCCCCGCATTTTGGCCAAGCAGCTAAAGACCTGCGAAGTAGCGATTGGTGCACTTGGCAGCGAAAGCGGCCGCACCCCCATTGTAGCCACCGAAGACATGGTGGCCAATATGCGCCCGGGCAGCGTCATCATCGACATTAGTATAGACCGTGGCGGCTGCTTTGAAACCAGCGAAATAACGACACATGAAAATCCCGTGTACGTAAAGCACGGCGTGGTGCACTACTGCGTACCCAATATACCCAGCGGCTACAGCCGCACGGCCAGCCATGCTGTGAGCAATGTGCTGATGCCACTGCTACTGCACATAGCCGATGCCGGCGGCCTTGATAACTATGTGTGGAACAACTTCAACATCCGCACTGGCATTTACATGTTCAAAGGCGCCCTTACCAATTTTCACCTGAGCGAACGTTTTGAATTGAAATATACCGACCTGAACCTGCTGATGGCCAGCATGGGATAACAACCCATTTTAAAATGCGATAAGGAAAGAGTGAGCAGCCATCGCCAAAATCATC
>JALOMC010000043.1 GCA_025455665.1 Chitinophagaceae bacterium
CAACAGAATCCTGGCTATTAATCGTCTGATTTGAAAATCCCGGGCTGTGAAGCAGCCCTTCACAAGTCCGGTTTTCTCATAATGTGTAACGGCGCCTCCTTTTCAGGGGGCGCCCTTTTTTTGGCCTGCCGGCGCCGGTTCAGTTGGTTTTTTTCCCGTTTCGGTAGGTGCCTGACCGGCCGGCATGCCAAAATGTGCACCTTTATACCAGTAGCGTGGTCATACCCAGGCCAGCTGCCACCCAAAAGCGAACCAACATGAGCAACAGACTAAAGCGCCTGCTACTGGCAGCGCTGGTGCTGGCCCTGGCTGCCGGCGCCTACGGCTGGTATGTATGGAACAAGCCAGCCCGCGATGTGCACCACGAAACGGCCATTGCGGCTACTGCACAAGGCATTTTTGATGCCTACCAGGCCAATGAGGCAGCAGCCAACCAGCAATACCTGAATAAGGCGGTAGCCGTTTCTGGCACGGTAAATGCGATAAAACAAAATCAGGAAGGCAAGACAGTAGTTTCGCTGGCTACCAGAGATCCAATGTTTGGTGTGCAGTGCACCCTGAAAGAACCTGTGCAGTTGGCTACCCATGCTCAAGTGACCATCAAAGGCATTTGTACAGGCTTTTTGATGGATGTGGTATTGATAGATTGTTACGTGGAGCAATAGATCTGTTCATTTCTTTTTTACCAAATCCAATCTCAAGATGCGAACCGCCTTAGTGAGCCTGGCCAGCATGCTGCTATTGATGGCCTGCAAACACGAGCCTTTTGTAGACCCCAACGGCGGCACCACCGGTGGTGGCACTACGCCACCGGCAGCTGCTGTGTGTTTCGAAACAGATGTACTGCCCCTTTTTATAGCCAGCTGCGCCCGGGCCGGCTGCCACGATGCTACCACCCGAGCCGAAGGATATGTGCTGGATAGCTATGCCAATATTGTAAAGAAGGGATTGAAGGCAGGTAGTGCTTCGGCCAGCAAACTGTTTACCGTGCTGAATGCCAGCGGTACCGACCGCATGCCTCCGCCACCCAATGCTGCGTTGACCGCCGATCAAAAAAAGCTGATCGAGAACTGGATAAACGAAGGCGCAAAGAATACTACTAACTGCGCCACTGCCACCTGCGATACCAGCAATGTAACCTTTAGCAAATCGGTGCTGCCCATCATCAACAATGCCTGCCTCGGTTGTCACAACAATTCGCTGGCCAGCGGCGGCTACAACTTTAGTTCGTATACCGGAGTAAAAGCTTCCATTACAGCCGGCCGCCTGTTGGGCTCTATCAATTACACACCAGGCTTTAGCGGCATGCCACAAGGCGCCAAACTGAGCGCCTGCCACATCAATACCATTCGCAAATGGGTGGACGCCGGTGCTCTCAACAACTGATCAGAAAAGGGCTGCCAAACACCACATTTTTATTTCTATGAGCAACCTGTATATGAAAAATGCTTCCCGGCTGGTGGTACTGGTGCTGCTAGGCTGGCAACTGAGTAGCTGCTACTACGATAAAGCAGATATTGTTTATCCATCAGCAGGCACTTGCGATACCACAGCTGCTACTTTTTCGGCCAAAGTGCTGCCGCTGATGAATACAAACTGCAACGTATGCCATGGTGGTACTGCCAGCGCAGGCGCCGGTATAAAGCTGGATACTTACACAGGCGTAAGAGCACAATTAACGGCCGGCCGCTTGCTGGGTAGCTTGCAGCACCAATCGGGCTTTAGTGCCATGCCCAAAGGCGGTACCAAACTCAGCGATTGCAATATTGCCATTATCAAAGCATGGGTCAATGCAGGCGCTCTCAACAATTAGTTCATTTTCTGTTCTATCACCCACCAATCAGCATTGAGTATGAAACGCATTTTTATTCTTGGTATCATTTGCCTGTTGGCCACCACATCAGAAGCACAGGTATGGTTTACAAAAACAGGTACCGTCAGTTTTTTTTCGCACACGGCAGTAGAAGATATACAAGCCAATAATAACGAGGCTGTATCATTTATCGACGCAGCCAAAGGAGAGTTCCGCTTTCAGGTACTGATCAAAGGCTTTAAGTTTCCGAAAGCAGCCATGCAAGACCATTTCAATGATGCCAACTATATGGACAGTGATCAGTTTCCGAAAGCCGATTTCAAAGGAGCTCTCACCAATCCTGCGGCTGTAAACTTTAAAAAGGATGGTGTGTACAAAGTAGAAGTACAGGGCACTATGACCATGCACGGTCAAACCAAAGCCGTTAAAGTGCCGGGAACCATTACCATAAAAAATGGCGTGCCTACTGTCGATGCGGTGTTCAATGTAAAGCGAAGCGACTTCGGTATCAAGGTTCCCAATTTTTCGGCCGCCAAAATAGCGGAGGAAATAGAAGTGACTGTAAAATGCTTATACGAACCCTACGGCAAGTAAATGCGACCGGCAACCCGGCCGTTCCTTTCTTACCATTTATCAAAACAACTGATAACAATGGCTGAAACAACCCTGGCCCTGCCGCTGCCTGCCCGCGGCCAACGCTTTGGGCACTGGTGCTGGCTACTGCTGGCCTTGCTGGCATCGGTAGCGGCCACTGCGCAGGATGTAGACCTGGACAAGCTGCTGGCCGAAGAATCGGCCAAGCAGGAGACCCCAAAGTCTGATCTGATCATTGCCACCTTCAAAACTACCCGCATTGCCAACGGCCACAGTGTAGAGACCTTGCCAACCGGCGTACTCGATCTGAAAATCAATCACCGGTTTGGAACGCTTAATAGCGGCGCCAAGCAGTTTTTTGGACTTGACCAGGCCATGATCAGGTTGGGCCTCGACTATGGCATTACCGACCGCTGGATGGTGGGGCTCGGCCGTGCCAGTTTTCAAAAGCAGGTGGATGGCTTTATGAAATACCAACTGCTAAGGCAACGGCAGCATGGCACGCCTGTTACGCTGGCGGCTACGGCCAGCATCATGCTACGCACCGATGATATAGGCGCTGGCTTGCCCTACACGCCTAACTATACCGATCGCTTGTCGTATGCTTTTCAGCTATTGGTAGCCCGCAAGTTTAGTGATGCCATTTCGCTGCAATTGATGCCAACAATGGTGCACTACAATCTGGTACCACTGTCCAGTATCCCCAATGATTTGTTTTCGTTGGGAGCCGGTGGCCGGATTAAGCTTACCAAAAGCACAGCCTTCACCTTTGAGTATTATTATAACCTGCCTGGTTACCGCCTGCCCGATACCAAAAACTCTATCTCCATGGGGTTTGATATCGAAACCGGTGGTCACGTATTTCAGCTGGTGTTTACTAACGGACAGGGCATTGCCGAGCGTCCTTTCATTACAGAAACCACTGGCGATTTTTTCAAAGGCGACATTCATTTTGGTTTCAACGTGAGCAGGGTGTTTCAGCTGGGTGGCCGCCGAAAGCAGGCCGGAAGCCGGAAATAGCAGATATTTAGTGGACAGCGCCGTTCAAAAGCCAGTACGCTACCCTTCTTTTATACAAACCCTATCAACCATGATGCGAAAAAGCTGGTATATCCTTGCTGCTTGGCTGCTGCCGCTTTCGGCATTTTTGCAGCCAGCAGTGTTTGTTACCAGTACCGGTGAAGTGCTTTTCAAAAGCGAGGCACCACAAGAACTCATCAGGGCAACCAGCAAAGAGCTGAAAGGTGCCATTGATGGCAATAGTAACAGCTTCAGTTTCAAGATTCGCATTGCCTCATTCGATGGTTTCAACAGCGCCATGCAGCGTACACACTTCCATGAGAACTATCTGCAGTCAGAAAAATTTCCGGAAGCCAGCTTTAAAGGAAAGATCATCGAAGACATCAACTGGAGTCAGCCGGGCAAATACCAGTTGAGGGCCAAGGGCCAACTGCTGATACATGGTGTGGAGCAGGAGCGAATCATCAAGGCCGATGTCAGCATCTTACCTGATAGAAGCTTGCGCATTGAGTGCGTGTTTACCGTGCTGCTCAGCGAGCACCAGATACCCATTCCACGAATTGTAAAGGAAAAGCTGGCTGATGAAATCAAGGTATCGATAAAAGCCACACTGGTATGGCGGGGTGCTTAGTGCGATACCTGATAAGGGCCACTCAGCGCTGGCTGCTGGTGGTCATGCTGATGCCGGCCCTGGCGGCACCAGCACAATTGCCCTATCAGCTGCCCGATGGGGCAGCCGGCCTGAAAGTAAACTGCTTCGCACAGCAGCCCGACCGGCGTTTGTTGGTTGGTACCTCCCATGGGCTTTATTTGTTCAACGGTGTATCGTTCGCACTGCTGCCGGCCGATACCGCCCTGCGTAGCGATGCTGTCACTGCTATTGAGCAGGGTGTACCCTCGCCGTGGGTAGGACTGGCCAGTGGCCGAATAGCGCAGTTGCGCCAGGGCCGGCTGCAAGTATTGGGCTTTGAAGAGGGACAGTTTGCCAGGCCTGTGACAGATATTGTAAGCGATGCGCAGGGCCGAAAATGGTGCGCTACTGCCGGCGAAGGAATTTATTGCTACCAGCAAAATCGGTGGTTTCATATTGGCACCGATGACGGACTGAGTGATGATTATGTATATGATTTGCAGCCGATGGGGAATGTATTGGCCGCAGGAACAGATGGTGGAGTAAACTTTGTGCAATTTAAAGTTGGTCGTAAACAGATAACGCATGTTGGCATGCGGCAGGGATTGGCTGATAATATCAGCCTTTCGATGTCACTGCTGGCACCAGGCATGCTGGTGGTGGGCCATCAGGAAAAAGGTCTTTCGGTGCTACGCTGGCAGGAAGGTGGTAGCGCTACCCTTTTGTACACAAGCCCCGTGTGGCCGTATGGCAGCGTGCAGCAGCTGCAGGCTAATGCCGATGCGGTGTATGCAGCAACTGCCGATAGTGGTCTTGTATCTTGCAGCTGGACGGCCAATACAATGGCGCCAGCTACCGTACATGGCGGCGTCACGCAGCGCTTGCTGCTTGATGCTGACCAGCGCTTATGGACCAGCCACGCTACAGAACTGAACTATTGGCTGCATCCGCAGCTGGCCCTATGGCAGGGTGCTGCCCCGCATACCAATGATGCTACCTATGCCATACATGCCAGTGCAGATGGCTATTGGTGGCACAGCCGGCACAACGAAGTGACAGCTACAGCATGGGCCAACCCAACTGTAAGCACTACTTATAAACTACCGCTGCCAGGCCAATCCGTAGCCATCACCTGCCTGCATCGAGATGCTGCCGGTGTGCTGTGGGTAGGTACCATGGGTCATGGCATCTGGCTCATACACACTGCCAGTGGCACCGTGCGGCCGTTGCAGTTGGATGGCTTATCAGCCACGGCCAATGTACTCAGCATTGCAGGCAGGCAGCACCAACTGTGGCTTAGCAGCCTGGAGGGGCTGGCAGAAATAGAGTGGCGGTCCGATGCCAACAAGCCATGGTGGCAGCAATATACCATGGCACCCGCCCCTGCCATACCCGGTATTGGTACCAATTATGTATACCAGGTTTTTGTGGATAGTAAAAACCGATTGTGGTTTGGCACCGACGGCAAAGGTGTGACCATGCTGTCCCACGGGCAGACCCGCCAATACAATACTGGCAATGGTTTGACGGGCAATGTGGTATACAGCTTTGCAGAAGACAAGCACGGCCGGGTGTGGATGAATGTGCTGAATGGCGGGCTTTGCTACATAGATAAGCGTGGTACGGCGTATACCATGGGCGTGGCGCAGGGCCTTAGTACCAACAATGTGGCTACCGTATTGGCCACAGGCAATGGGAATGTGGTGGCCATTTCGGCACAGGCTGCCGATATAATTGATGCTACGACGCTGGCGGTGGAAAACTGGGATACCGGGCAGTTGGGCGCTACCCTGTCTACCGATTTGCACAGTAGTGCTGCTGGTCCGGCCACGGTGCTGCTGGCCAGTAGCAGAGGCATTTTGCAGCTGGGTGTTCCGGCAGCTGTTAAGCCACCTGCTGCCTTTATCAGCAGTATTGAGCTCTTTATGCAGCCTGTCGATTCGGCACGTCACGTTTTTGCGGCCGACGAACACCTGATCGGCTTCCATTTCGATGCAGTGAGCTATCTGCATGCGGCCGATTTGCAGTTTCAATACAAACTGGAAGGGCTTGGTGCACAGTGGAACAGTACCCGCGACCGCTATATCAACTTTCCAAAGTTGCCATCAGGCAGCTATCGTTTTTTAGTAAGGGCATCTGTCAACGATTCTTTTGATCAGTCGCCCATTTATAGCTTTCAGTTTACAATTGCCCGGCCATGGTGGCAGCAATGGTGGTTTATAGTACTGGCTACCTTACTGTTGGCTGGCAGTATATGGTGGGCCATTCGCCTGCGAGAGGCGCAGCTGCGACGCCTGCAGGCTGTGCAGCAAGCACACCTGATGAGCCAGCTGGAAACCCTGCGCAATCAGGTAGGGCCGCATTTCTTTTTTAATAGTCTCAATACCCTGATGGCGCTGATAGAAGAAGACCGTGACGCGGCCTTGCGCTACACCTCCCACCTCAGCGATTTTTTCAGAAAATTGGTACAACTACGCGATGATCACACCATTGCGCTGGCACAAGAGTTGGCATTGGTAAATGATTACTTGTACCTGCAGCGCCAACGTTTTGGCGAAGCGCTGCAGCTGAACAATCAGATACCGGCAGCACAGTCGGACCTGCTACGCATAGCACCGCTTACGCTGCAATTGCTGGTTGAAAATGCGATTAAACACAACGCTTTTACAAGCCAACAGCCGCTACATATTGTACTGCAATTGCACGATGGCTGGCTGACGGTGCGCAACAATCGCCTGCCCAAACTAGATCAACCTCCTGGCGAAGGGATGGGCCTGCAACACATTAGCCGCAGGTATCAATTGCTTACCGGCAAGCAAGCACAAATTGTACAAACCGATCAGTTTTTTGAAGTAAGTATTCCGCTTCCAGCACAATAATCCCGCATTGTTTCCAATCTCGTTTGCTATATGAATTTGCAGTTTTGGATCATAGAAGATGAGCAGCCAGCCGCCCGTCGCCTGGCCAAAATGATGGAACAGCTTTGGCCCGCTGCTACGCTGGCAGGCACCTATGCCAGCGTAGCCGATACCGTAGCAGCACTGCAGCAGCAGCCGCCTCCACAGCTCATGCTGATGGATATCCATTTGGCCGATGGCAACAGCTTCCACATCTTTCAGCAAACAGCCGTTAGCTGCCCGGTCATCTTTACCACGGCTTATGATGAGTATGCAATTGAAGCTTTTAAACACAACAGTGTAGACTACCTGCTGAAGCCGGTAAAAGAGGAAGAGCTGCAAACAGCGCTAAACAAGTACCAGCGATTGTACAACCAGCCGGCGGCCGTACCTGATTATGCACAACTGCTGCGATCGCTGGCGGGCCCTGGCAAATCATATAAGCAGCGTTTTGCCGTGCGATATGGGGAGCACTTGAAGACGATTGATACCAGCGGAGCCGCCTATTTTTTTACTGAAAACAAAGCCAGTTTTTTGGTAACCCACGATGGCAAAAAATACATCGTAGACTACAACATGGATCAGCTGGAGCAGCAGTTAGATCCGCGTCGCTTTTTTCGTATTAACCGGCAGTTCATCATTGCCATAGATGCCATAGCAGAGATGCTGACCTACAGCAAGGCAAGGGTAATCATTACCCTGCAGCCAGCCAGCAAGCTCGAAACCATTGTGAGCAGCGAAAGAGCCGCTGCCTTTAAGCAATGGCTGGACGATGCGCCCGGCGAATAATCCTGTCCCGGTAGCTCATTTTCCCGTTTCGGAAGGATGGACGCTGCTACGATGTCGGCTTTGTTGCACTTTGCTGCCTGTTGCGGCCGCACCGCATTCCACAGCAAAAACGCCGTGGCTACAGCCATGGGTAAACATACATGGGTTCGCTAGGGTTTGGGCTGCCACCTAAGGGTGGCGGCCTTTTTTGTAGCAGCCGCAGTCCCCCTCCATTGGCCAGATTGGCCTACATTTGCACCCGCAGGCGGATTTGTTTATTGTTCGGCCTGTTTCGTTTCTTCTCAGAAAAACCGAACTAATAAACGAAGTGGATCATCGGCGGGAGGCCTACACTCCGTTTATCAGTCAGGGCAAAGAGGGGGGAACGTGAAATATCAAACCCGGCAAGGTGCCGCGGTGGGTGGTATAGGTGCCCACTGCAGTTGCCAATAGCCACAAGCGAAACAACAACACACATGAGTAGCATTCGCGAAGCGCTGGCCCAGCGCATACTGGTAATAGATGGCGCCATGGGCACCATGATACAGCGCCATAAACTGCAGGAAGCAGATTATCGTGGCGACCGATTTAAGGATTGGCCCAGCGATTTGAAAGGCAACAACGACCTGTTGTGCATTACACAGCCACAAATCATTGTCGACATTCACAAGCAATACCTGGAGGCCGGTGCCGATATCATTGAAACCAATACGTTCAATGCGCAAAAGGTATCGCTGGCAGACTATGGCATGGAAAGCCTGGCCTATGAGCTGAACGTGGCTGCGGCCCGCTGCGCCCGACAGGCTGTGGCCGAAACGGGCAAGCAAGCATGGGTAGCGGGCGCCATGGGCCCTATGAACAAAACGCTATCGCTGAGTCCCGATGTAAACAATCCCGGATTTCGTGCCTTGAGTTTTGATGAAGCCATGGAAGCTTATTACGAGCAGATATCCGGCCTGGTAGATGGTGGTGTCGATCTGTTGCTCATTGAAACCATTTTTGACACGCTGAATGCCAAGGCAGCTATTTACGCCATCAAAAAATACTTCCGCGATGCCGGCAAGCCCGAACTGCCTATCAGCATCAGTGGCACCATTACCGATGCCAGCGGCCGTACGCTGAGTGGGCAAACGCTGGAAGCTTTTTATACCAGTGTGGCACACGCCCGGCCGCTGAGCGTAGGTTTGAACTGCGCCCTGGGCGCCCAGGAAATGCGCAGCCATATAGAAGAGCTGAGTGGCCTTGCATCGTGCTACGTAAGTGCCTACCCCAATGCCGGCCTGCCCAATGCCATGGGCGAATATGATGAGGCCCCGCACGAAACAGCCCACTTTATAGAAGACTGGGCCCGTGAAGGCTGGGTGAACATTGTAGGTGGCTGCTGCGGTACTACCCCCGACCACATAAAGCACATAGCCGACCACGTGAAGACCATGAAGCCAAGAACAGTACCCGTGCTGGAAACAGCGCTGTAGCAAGCCACCGCCGGCTACTGCCATGCCCCAAAAGCCTGCTACTGTTGATAAAAAAGCCAACAAACCAAGTAGATGGACTGCAGCAAGCACCCGGGCACTTGCACACACCAAAACACAATACTGCCAGCTATGAAGTGTTTCTTAGTAGCGTAGCGGCAAAAAAACACTGAACGGAAAACGATGACTGTAATCAAACCTTTTCTCCGCCTATCGGGTCTCGAGCCGCTGGTAGTAAGGCCCGAAACAAACTTTGTAAACGTAGGGGAACGGACCAACGTAACCGGCTCGAAGAAGTTTGCCCGCCTGATACGCGAAGGCCTGTATGAAGAAGCCCTGAGTGTGGCCCGGCAGCAGGTAGAAAGCGGTGCGCAAGTGCTGGATGTGAATATGGACGATGCCCTGCTGGATGGCAAGGCGGCCATGGTTACTTTCCTCAACCTGCTGCAAAGCGAGCCCGACATTGCCCGCATTCCCATCATGATCGATTCATCGAAGTTTGAGATCATAGAGGCAGGACTGAAATGTGTGCAGGGCAAGTGCATTGTGAACTCCATTTCAATGAAAGAAGGCGAAGCCAAATTCATTGAGCAGGCGCAGATTTGCCAATCGTTTGGCGCTGCCGTGATTGTAATGGCGTTTGATGAAATAGGCCAGGCCGATACCGAAGATCGCAAAGTGGAGATTTGCCATCGGGCCTATAAGATTTTAACCGAGCAGGTAGGCTTTGATCCGCAAGACATCATTTTCGACCCCAACATTTTTGCAGTAGCTACCGGCCTCGAAGAGCACAACAATTACGGTGTAGACTTCATCAATGCCACCCGCCGCATCAAGCAGCTGATGCCACTGACCAAAGTGAGCGGAGGCGTGAGCAACCTGTCGTTTTCATTTCGTGGAAATGACCACGTACGCGAAGCCATGCACAGTGTGTTTCTGTTTCATGCCATTCGGGCTGGTATGGACATGGGCATTGTAAACGCCGGCCAGCTGGTGGTATACGATGAGATAGAACCGCAGCTGCGTGACCTGTGCGAAGATGTGATACTGAACCGCCACAACGATAACAACGAATCAACCGAAAAGCTGATTGCCTTTGCTGAAACCGTAAAGGCAAAAGGAAAGGAAGAAAAGAAGGACGAAGCCTGGCGACAGGAGCCGGTGGAAAAGCGACTGGCACACTCCCTCATCAACGGCATTACTGACTATGTAGAAGCCGATACCGAAGAAGCCCGCCAGAAATACCCGCGGCCACTGGATGTGATAGAAGGTCCGCTGATGGATGGTATGAACATTGTAGGCGATCTGTTTGGTGCTGGTAAAATGTTTTTGCCGCAGGTGGTAAAAAGTGCCCGGGTAATGAAAAAAGCTGTGGCGGTACTGACACCTTACATAGAAGAGGAAAAAGCACAGCTACTGGCCGATGGCGGCCCCGATCAGGGCGCTGGCCCCGCCAAAATACTGCTGGCTACTGTAAAAGGCGATGTGCACGACATTGGTAAAAATATAGTGGGTGTGGTGCTGGCCTGTAATGGCTACGAAATAAAAGACCTGGGCGTAATGGTGCCTACCGATCGCATACTGGATGAAGCACAAGCCTTTGGTGCTGATATCATCGGGCTGTCGGGCCTCATTACCCCTTCGCTGGACGAGATGGTGCACGTGGCCCATGAAATGAAGCGCCGCGGCATGAAGCAACCCTTACTGATAGGAGGTGCTACCACCAGCCGTATGCACACCGCGGTGAAAATAGCACCGCAATACAATGGTGGTGTGATACACGTACTGGATGCCAGCCGCAGCGTGACGGTGGCCGGCAGCCTGCTGAGCAATGATCAGAAGGAAGGCTTCCTGAAACAAACGGCGCAGGAATACGAAAAGCTGGCTGAGAGTTTTCACGCAAAAAAGGTGGTGAAAAACTACCTGAACCTGCCCGATGCACAGGCCAACAAAGTACCTATCGATTGGGTGGGCTACACGGCACCGGTGCCTTCGTTTACCGGTGTACGGGCTGTACACGATGTAAGCCTGCAAACACTGCGACCCTATATCGACTGGAAGCCATTTTTCATTGCCTGGGAAATGCATGGCAACTTTCCGGATATACTTACCGACAGCGTGGT
>JALOMC010000353.1 GCA_025455665.1 Chitinophagaceae bacterium
CCAACGTGGTTGGCAGCATCCAGCGGATTGCCAATCTTCAGTTGGCTGTACGCATTTACCAGTTTGGTTTTAAAAGATTCGTACACATCGTGGTGAATGATAAGACGCCGTGTAGTGGTGCAGCGCTGGCCGGCTGTGCCTACCGCGCCAAATACGCAGCCTATCAGGGCCATGTCCAGGTCGGCCTCTTTGCTGATGATGATGGCATTGTTGCCACCCAGCTCCAGCAGGCTGCGGCCCAGGCGGGCAGCTACTGCCTTGCCTACTTCTTTGCCCATGCGGGTGCTGCCGGTGGCACTTATCAGCGGTAGCCGATGGTCGTTGCTCATCCATTCGCCTACTTCGCGGCCGCCGTTTACTATGCAGCTCACACCTTCGGGTACGCCATTGGCGGCAAATACCTGCTGCACTATGTGCTGGCAAGCGATGCTGCACAGTGGCGCTTTTTCAGATGCCTTCCACACGCAAGTGTCGCCACAGGCCCATGCCAGCATGCTGTTCCAGCTCCATACCGCCACCGGAAAATTGAAGGCGCTGATGATGCCGACCACGCCCAGCGGATGCCACTGCTCGTACATGCGGTGGCCGGGGCGTTCGCTGTGCATGCTCAGGCCATACAGCTGGCGGCTCAGGCCTACAGCAAAGTCGCAGATGTCGATCATTTCCTGCACCTCGCCCCATCCTTCTTGCAGGCTTTTGCCCATTTCATAGCTTACCAGCTTGCCCAGGGCATCTTTGTGCTGGCGCAGCGCATCACCTACCTGGCGCACCACTTCGCCACGGCGGGGTGCGGGCCATTGGCGCCATTCGGCAAAAGCCGCTTGCGCTTTGGCAATGGCAGCATCGTAAGCGGCCCGGGTGGTCACTGTTACGCTGCCTATTTTTTGGCCATCTACCGGCGAATAAGAGTCAATGATCTGATCGTATTCAGTAGTCCATTGGCTGCCGGTACTGGTACCGTGGTTCAGCGCCTGCAGCTGCAGTGCCTGCAAAAAATCTTTCATGAATGCGGGTTAAAAAAAGAAGTTCAAAATGGCTTGTATCAATCGTTGGGTAAAGGTCGGGGTTAATGGGCGAATGCGAGCACACCTCTGCAGGCGTAGCAGTATTTTGCCCGTTTCAATACAGCTGGGTCAGCCTTCGCTTGTGACGGGTGGATAGCAGCTATTTTTTCCACGTCCATTTCAGCCCGCCCATCAGCCAGCGCCGCGGCATCATGGATCCCAGCAGGTCGCTGTACTCCTCATCCAGCAGGTTGTCGGCCTGTGCAAATACCGATACACCGCCGGCTACTCTTACATCGGCCCGGGTATTCAGTACAAAGTAGCGGGGACTGATGATGGCATTAATGGCGCTGGCTCTGCGTTCGGTGCGTGTTTTATACACCCCATTTACGCTGAGCGTAAAGCGGCCCGCCTGCCAGGTAATGGAATAGTTGGTAAGAAAACGAGCATGTGAGCTGATGTAAAAACCTGGTTCGCCACCGGCCGGCGTTTCGCTGTTCAGCCACAGCAGGCCCAGCCCCAGCATCAGGCTGTGTTTGGGGCTGAATACCTGTCGGTAGGTAATGTCGGTTTCAAAGCCGGTGGTGTTTACCTCAGCTATGTTGCGGGCCAGCGCATAGTTGCCGGTGGGTACCAGGTTATCGCGGCGTGGCATCTGTGCATAGGGCGTTGGTACAAAATCAATCAGGTTGCGCTGGCGGCGGCTAAAAAAGCCGGGCGATACTTTCAGGTGCTTGCCAATCCACACATCAGCGCCCAGTTCATAGCTCAGGCTGGTTTCGGCAGCCAGGTCGGGGTTGCCTATGCTGCCGCCCGTTACCAGTGGTCGGTTAAAATTGTTGAAGCGTTCGGTAAAGTCGGCATCGCGGATGGTGCGGCCTATGCTGCCCCGCAGCTGATAGAAGCTGCGCCGGTAGCTGGCATTCAGCTGGGGCACCAACTCAAAGCCGCCCCGTTGGTTGTAGTCGAAACGCAGTGCCGGCTCCAGGTGCAGGTATTGGCCCACTTGCTGCCGCCAAATGCCAAAGGCCGCCGATTGCCACACGTTGTGGTTGCCGCGGTCATTGCTTTCAATGCCTTTGCTGATGTGCTGAATGCCCGTTGTGAGGCTGCTGCGCTTGCCTATTTTTATATCGGCCACGCTCAGCACTTGCAGCACGCTGCTGTTGTTTTGGTTGGGCCGTCCTATTTTGTTAAAGGCGTATCGATCATCCACCGTTTTGTAGCCCACATCAAAGCGCCAGCTAATCCGCTCGGTGGTATAGCCGGTTTGCAGGTGGTTCCACCAGGTTTTTACCCGCTCGGTAGCGGTATCGCTGGCAAACGTGGTGTAAAAATTTTGCGCCGAAAAATCGCGGTAGTCGTACGAGGTACGGCCAGCCACATGCCACTTGCTGCTCAGCTGGTGGCGGTAGCTGAGCGAGGCAGTGCTCAGGTCGAAAAAGCCACGGGTGCCCCGCTGCTGTTGGCCGGTTGCATGGTTGCTTTGGATGCCGCCAGCCAATACCCCTTTGCCGGTTTGCCAGCTGCCGCCAGCGCTGATATTGGTAAGTCCGTATTGGCCGGCCGTAGCCTGCGCCTGCAGCTGCGCTCCTGTTTTTTGGGCAAATGATTTAGTAATGATGTGCACCACGCCGCCCACAGCTTCGGTACCGTACACGGCCGACGAGGCTCCTTTCAGCACTTCAATGCGTTCTATTTCGGCCGGGGCAATGGGAATGTAGCTACTGAAATGCCCTGTCAGCGGATCGTTCAGTCGGATGCCATCCAGTATCACCAGCACCTGCTGAAAAGTGCCGCCCCTGATCACAATATCGCTTTGGGCACCCATGGGGCCACGGGCCTGTACTTCTACACCAGGTATATAGCGCAGCAGTTCGTCTACCGAGTTTACCGGCAGCTGAAAAAACTGTTCGCCTTTCAGCACCACAATATTGCGCCCCGTGCGGGAGCTTTGCACGGGGGCAAAGCCGGCTGTTACCGTTACGGGGTCCAGGCTGCCCAGGCTATCGGGCTGCTGCGCATAACTGGTAAAAAAG
>JALOMC010000354.1 GCA_025455665.1 Chitinophagaceae bacterium
CACAGCCGGAAACACCTCGGGCTTGAAGCTGAAAGCTGCCACGGCACCCAGGTTGGCCGAAGGATACCGCTCCAGCAGGCTTTTATCTGCCACGGGGCCAGCATACTTCTTCAGCAGCTCGGCCAGTTTGGGGCCTACATAGCTATTGCTCACCAGGCTTATTTTGCCAGCTTCAAAATTGACAGTGGTAGTGCTATAGGCACCCTTGAGCAGCTCGGCAGCTTTGGGCATAAATGCCATGTAGGGATTGTTGGCACCACCAGCCGATTCGCTGCTGGTGTACACCGCCATATCGGCTGTTTCTTGCATCAGGTCGCCAAACTCTTTTACACTGGCCATGCTCTCTTCATTCTTCAGGCCGAAGTATTTTTTCATATTGCCCTTGGCCTTGTCGGCGCCGGGCACGGCTGCTACAGCGTTGGTGTCAGCGTCATCCAGCATGCCATAGGTCGGGGTGCTTTCTGCCAGCATTATCATCACGGCATCCTGGTTCCAGCCCAGGGCCATTTCACCCTCGGTCACCATGGTTATATCGCCCTCTTTTACAGGCTTGGGCGCATTGGGTAGCTCCGATACAAACTTTTCCAGTTTGGCTGCATCCTTCAGGCCGGCTACCAGCTGTATGCTAAAGCCACCTTTCATATCCAGTTCGGGCACGGCCAGCAGAACCTTGTTTTCAAAGTCGAGGCCGGCATCTTTGAACTTTTCCCACATAGCCAGCGCCTTGCTCGATTCGTCGGTGCTGTCTTCTTGCAGCACAGTTACCATGTTATCCATGGTCAGCGAGTCTTCTGCCAGCTTGGTCATCATGGCCTTTACATCCAAAGCCATTACATATCCGGAAGTCTTGGGAATGTACTTGGCGTAGGTGGGGCCCTTTTTGCTACAGGCGGTGAGTGTAATGGCGGCCACTACGGCGAAGGCTGCCAGCATTTTGTATTTCATCAGTAGGGGGTTTTGGTGCAAAGTAAAGACTTCAGCAGCCTGCAGCACCAGCCTGTTACCCCCTAATTTAAGAAGGGAATGGCTACGGTACAGGGGGCCGGCTGGCCGGATGACAGGTAAATGAGTCCGTAGCTACGAAAAGCTTCGGGGGCAGGCATCACCCGCAAGAGCAGCTGGCGTGGCAGCAAAAACCAGCCCATGCCCTTTGCCTGGCATCCCCTACTTTTAAAACCGGAATGAGCCTCGGTAAGTACCACGCTCCGCCTTTGTATATGAAATACGAAATACGCACCCTGCCTGCCCGCAAGCGCATAGCGCTGGTGGCGCACGACCATAAAAAGGACGATATCATCGACTGGGCCTGGTTTAACCGGGAGGTACTGGCCCGGCATGAGCTGTTTGCCACCGGCACCACCGGCCGCCTGCTGGAAGAAAAGCTGGACCGCCCGGTGCGGAAACTGATGAGTGGCCCGCTGGGTGGCGATCAGCAAATTGGTGCCATGATAGCCAACGGCGAAGTAGATGTACTGGTGTTTTTTTGGGACCCCATGGAGGCACAGCCACATGATACCGACATCAAGGCGCTGCTGCGCCTGGCCGCCGTGTGGAATATACCCATGGCTACCGACCGCGCCACCGCCGATTTTTTGATGACCAGCCCGCTGATGCACGGCCCTTACGATACCAAGGTGCCTGACTACAGCGGCTACCTTACCCGAAAAATTCCGGGGTGAGAAATTGGTTGATGGAGGAATTGGGAATTGGTGATCAAGTATTGGAGTGTGCCAAACTGTTAGTAAGGTGGACCCAACACAGGCAATGGATTGCCTTGGTCCGGCAGGCCGTCCCCTTTCTCATCACTTACTCTTTTTGGCTGGTGTAGACCTGGCAACTGTAGCCGGCGGCAAGATGCTTTCGTAAATCACATCGTGTATGCGACCGCGAATATTAAGGTCGAGCAACAGTCGATTATCGCCGCCTTGCGGATGCACCCGGTTGCTGAGAAAAATGTACAGCAGTTGCTGCGAAGGATCGGCCCACACACAGGTGCCCGTAAAGCCCGTATGACCGTATGTAGCGGCCGATACCCAACGGGCCGGATAAGCTGCCTTCTCGCTACGTCGTGCATTGTTTTTTTCGGGCTTATCAAAACCCAGACCCCGCCTGCTGATGGGGGTTTGGTAGCTGGTAAACCAATCGATGGTTTCTTTTTTCAAAAAGCGCTGACCATTGTACTCGCCGCCATTCAGCAGCATCTGGTACAACCTGGCCAGATCGCTGGCATTGCTAAACAAGCCTGCATGACCAGCCACATTGCCAAACATGGCAGCGCCGGGATCGTGCACATAGCCCCAAATCAGTTGCTGCCGAAAAATCTTCTCCTGTTCGGTAGGTGCAATGGCACTGTTGGCAAAATGCTCGTACGGCCTGAAGCCCGTGCTGTGCATACCCAGGGGCTGGTAAAATGTGCGGGCCACATAGCTATCCAGCGGCTGGCCACTCACGGCTTCTACCACCTTGCCCAGCAAAATGAAATCATTATCGCTGTATACATACTTCAGCTCTGTCGAAGCTACCGGGCTTTGGTAAATGCGCCTGTACAAGGTATCTACCCAATCGTTGCGCATGTGCAGCTCGTCGGTGACCGGTATTTCAAAGCCGGGCTGCCGCTGTCGCCGGAATACGGTAGGCAAGGCCTGCCCGCTTGCGGCATCGGTTACTTCTTTGTAAAAAGGAATCCATGCCACCAACCCAGCCTGGTGCAGCAGCAGGTTTTCGATGGTCAGATTTTCTTTGTCACCGCCTTTCAACCATGGCAGGTAGTCGCTCGTCTTTTTTTTTAGGTCCAGCCGGCCTTCTTCTACCAGCTTCATAACGGCTACCGTAGTGGCCGATGTTTTGGTGACGCTGGCCAGGTCGTATACATGGTCAGTAGCGGTGGGCAGCGTTTGGCCGGCATCCAAATGGCCATAAGCTTTTTGCCATACCAGCTTGCCGCGGCGCAGCACCGTTACCACGCAGCCCGGGTAGGCCCCTTTGGCTATGCCTTCGGTAGCAATGCTATCGATGGCTGCCAGCCGACCACTGTTCAT
>JALOMC010000355.1 GCA_025455665.1 Chitinophagaceae bacterium
TATTGAGTGCTTCGACAACTCAAACTTTCAGGGCAGCTACCCGGTAAGCGCCATGGTGTGTTTTAAAAATGGGGCCCCCAGCAAAAACGACTACCGACGTTTCAATGTAAAAACGGTACAAGGCATCAACGACTTTGCGACCATGAAAGAAGCCGTAGGGCGCCGCTACAAGCGCCTGGCTGCTGAAGATGCGGAACTGCCGCAACTGGTGATCATAGACGGCGGCAAGGGCCAGCTGAGTGCAGCGCTGGAAGCACTGGAAGAACTGAACCTGAGCGGACAAATGACTGTGGTAGGCCTGGCCAAAAACGTGGAGGAAATATTCTTTCCCGGCGACTCTGAATCTATTAAACTACCCTACCACAGCGAGGGGCTGAAACTGGTACGCCGCATCCGCGACGAAGTGCACCGTTTTGGCATCACTTTTCATCGGCAGCAGCGTAGCAAAGGCACTTTTAAAAACGAACTGGAGCAAATACCCGGTATTGGCAAAAAAACCGCTACTGATCTGCTCAAGCATTTTCGCAGCGTGGCCAAAGTAAAAGCTGCCGACGAAGCCAGCCTGGCTGCCGTAGCAGGCGCTGCCCGGGCTGCCGCCATTCGCCAATACTTTGCCAACCAGCAAGCCTGAAAAAAAGAAAACCGGCCCCTCTTTGATGAGTGCCGGCTTTCAGATGCGTTAAGGGCCAATCTGGTACTTAGTACGACCACTGGTTCTGCTCCCAGTTAAAGATGGTCTCTTTGATATTGTCTCCCTCGAGCAGGCGCTGCAGCGGATCGGAAATAAACGCTGCCAGCGGACGATCGAATGGGTTGTTGATGGTAGACTTGACAATGTAGCTTGAAAAGTAGCGAGCTTCAAAAATCTCTTCCCAGCTCATGCGCACTCCCATATTCTTGGGGTTGTAAGCCTCGTATTTGGCCAGCACCGACCGCAGCTCGGGATAGTACAGCCAAAACAGCGTGTACGAGTCGCGGAAAGAGCCATCGTCATTCAGCGCAGCCCTTACCGGTGCTATTCCCAAAATCCGGAAATGCATGCGGCTGGTTTCACGGTCAAAAATGATCTCTTCCTTTACCCGGTAAGCAATGATGGTATTCTCATTGAACTCGTCGCGGATAAGTGAGTCTTTGGTAATGCCTTTCGACATATCAGGGTCCTTAGCCAGATCCGGCACCTGTACTATGTACTTCTTGCCCATCAGCATACTGGCTATTTCCTCGGTTTTCAGCGGCTGGGTAAAACGGTCGTTTACATTGCTGAAAGCCGTGATATCACCTTCTTTGATGTGGCGCAGCAGAATATTGAAGAACTTTTGGCTGCCATTGTCTTCGGTAGCCTCGTACCGGAAAGGCAGGTTCATCTTTTCTTTGATATTGATTTCCCGCCAAACAATTTGCTTGTACACCTGATCGTCGATCCGCAGGTGATCGTACTGCAGGGGTGTTTTGTCCAGTATCAGGTTGCCCTCTACGGTAGAGGTAGGCCTACGCGAAGCCACCACCGGCGCAATTGGCAAGGTGTCGGGTTCGTTCATAGCCTTTTGAGCAGCGCTGATTTGTGGCGTATCTACCACGGCTGGTGCTGCTACGGCCTGCTGCCTGGGCTGGGTGCGGCGGGCATTGGTAGTGCGGCCGCGGGTATTATTGCGGCGGGTATTGCCACGCTGTGCCAATATATCGGCAGACAGCAACAAGCATGCTGCCAACAAACCACCAAAAAATACGATCCTCTTCATAGTACAAACTTAAGCGCTTTTGTTTCGTGCCAACTGCTTTCAATCCACACCCGATGTGCGAACTGAAAGCAGCCGGACTATTGATAACGTTGCCAGTGGCCGCGTTATTGTAGTTGGAACACAATGGGCGGCAGCTTCCGGTTTTTACCGTCGGGGCCGCGGGCTATAATATCATCTACATACACCGTGCTACCGGGCTTGCATTGGCTGATGACGGGATTGTTGCCCCACACGGCGCCGGTAATTTGTGCAGGTGTGTACTGCGAGAAACCAGCACCATTGCCAGCCAGGGTATAGCTCACAATCTGGAAATTGGCTTCAAATTCTGAATCTTCCAGCTGGGCACGCACACCGCCCATTACCTTAAACTGCGCCGACGACACCTTGCCACCTTTCAGTGTGCCCACCATCGCAATGGGGTTGGGCAGCAGCTTACAACGAATGGGGAAGGGAAATGACTTGCCATCGGCGGTGCGGATGGTGAGGGTAGCCGGGCCCACTTCGGTCGGCTTTACAATGTAGCGGTCGCCGCCGGCAGACGAAGCCGACCCGAGGCTGAAGCTGACATTGGCCCCTTCCCGCTTGCCACTACCGGTAGAGATGGTCACGGGGTTGTCTACACCCACATACATCACATTCATCTTTTCCAGGAAAATAGAAGCGCCGGAGGGCTGCCCGACTGTGTAGCGTACTTCTGATGTCTTCTCGGTCACCTGGCCGGTGTTGGGGTCTTTGAAAGAAACCTTGATAGGAATAGCGCCACCAGCACCACCGCTGATAGAGGTAGTGTACCGGGCAAAGCCGCTATCGTTGGCTACCTGGCTTACGCCGTTGATGGTAACGGTGGGCTTGGCCGCCGAACTGAAAGAGCCAATCCCTGCCTTTACTTCCAGCGTTTGGCCGGGCAGCAAATAGGTAGAGTTTTGGCTGGTCAGCACTTCAAACTTGTCGTACACTACTTCTACTTTTCCTACCTGCGCCTGGCATTCTTCAGCCACTACGTTACCAGCCCGCAGCACGTCGTTCTGAAACTTGCTGAGGATGGTAATGGCAGCCACGGTGGGCGCCATGTGGAAGTAGGCCCGGGTCCAGGTATTGTTGCCGCGGTTCTTCGTTTTCGGGATGTTCAAATCAATGGGCAGGTTGATTTTTTTCTGATTTTCAACCGGCAAAATGGCCATTAGGTTTGTCGCAAACTTTTTCAGGTTGTCGTAAAGGGTATCGCCCTTTTTCTGCACATCCAGCAGGCGGGTAGCTGCCTCCAGGTCGTCTTCCTTGTACACTTCTGCCCCTT
>JALOMC010000356.1 GCA_025455665.1 Chitinophagaceae bacterium
GCAGCCTGCTGGCTGTTAAGCGTTTGTGAGATTTGGAAATAGCGGCCGGGCACATTTGTACATACAAGTGTATTTGAAGTAATTTCGCTGCCATGTCGGAATCATTAGCCATACTAGCCGAAGCCGTTCAGCGTGATCTGATGGTGGATCAATTGCAAATGATAGCCCGCCAGGAAAAGAGCATCCCCAACTCGGTAGAGTACGATATGCGCCGCTTTGTGCGCCAACAAGGCTGGCAAGTAGATGATATAGGCATGATGGACTACACCTACGTAAGCCCCAACCATGCCGATAATGCGCTGGAACTGAAGTTTTGCGTGGCGGGCCAGGCCTACTGCGACAATGACGAGTGCGAAGAGGGCGTGACCTGCAAAAAAACAGGCCTCGACAACTGCCAGGAGACCGTGGAAACGGTAGACATCTACAGCTTCCGCTTCAGCAGCACCTACCTCAAGCAGTTTGCCAGCAGCAAGGCGGCCATCAGCGATGCAGAAAAGTACCTGAGCTTTCAGCACGAGCAAACCAGCACCCACCTGATACCCTTGTGCAACAAAAACCGGGTGATACTGGCCAGCCTCTTCAACCACAAATACAGCGGTGCGCTGGAAAATATTTACCTGAACAGCCAGATTCAGTTTTTGCTGGTGTACAGCATGGACTGCCTGTTTGGCGAGGGCGACCGCGACAAGGTGTACCAGTGCAAATTTTTGGCCGATGAGCGGGGCCGCGAAGCCATCATCAAGGCCCGTGAAATATTGATTCAGCACATCGGCGACCCCATTACCATCAAAGAACTGGCCCGCAAGGTGGCTACCAACGAGTGCTACCTGAAAAAGGGCTTCAAAGAAATGTTTGGCACCACCATCTTCGATTTTTACCAAAACCAGCGGATGGAGCACGCCAAGTACCTGCTGTACGAAAAGGGCCTGAGTGTGACGGATGTAAGCGCTTTGCTGGGTTACAGCAGCATTTCGCACTTCAGCACGGCCTTCAAAAAACATACAGGCATCAAGCCCTGCGACCTGCTGAGCCGCCACTAAGTGCCGGCCTCTCAGTACCTGAAAAAATATTGTCGTCAAAAGCCCGCCCGTATGGCGGGTTTTTTGTTTGCCTTCCAGCTTTAAACTCTTTTTTGCAACAATGTTGCATACTATTGCTTGTCGTGCAATTGCATCTTTTTATATTTGTCGAAATAAAAGTTTAGACCTGTCTAAAAAAATAGGATGAAGCGGATTGTTTTTGTGACTGTGTGGATACTGGCCGGCTGGCTGGCTGCCACTGCCCGGCAAACGGGCGTGGTAGTGCGTGTATGGGGCGATAGTGTGGGAAAGCCGCTGGCGGGTGCTACCCTGCAACTGGGTAGCCAGCGATGGGTAACCAACAACGAAGGCGTGGCCACGCTGACCGCCCCCGGCGGCCGACAGCGGCTGCTGGTAAGCGCTGTAGGCTACCGACCGGCCGAGCAATGGCTACAGCCGGCCGATACGCTGGTGCAGCTGATGCTGGAGGCCAATGCAGATGCCCTGCAGGATGTAGTAGTAAGCGGCACGCTGCGGCCCATGCGCCGCCTGGATAGCCCCATACCAGTGGAAAGCTACAGCACTACTTTTTTGAAGCAGAACCCCACCCCCAGCCTGTTCGACGCCATGATACAGGTAAACGGCGTACAACCGCAAATGACCTGCAATGTGTGCAATACCGGCGAAATACGGATCAATGGCATGGATGGCCCCTACACCATGGTGCTGATAGATGGCATGCCCATTGTAAGCAGCCTGAGCACCGTGTATGGCCTGAGTGGCATACCGCCCAGTATGATTAAGCGGATAGAAGTGGTAAAAGGACCCGCCAGTACCCTGTACGGCAGCGAAGCGGTGGGCGGGCTCATCAACATCATTACCAAAGACCCACTGACGGCGCCCCGCCTGGCGCTGGACCTGAACCACAGCACCATGGGCGAAACCACTGCCGACGTATCGGCCCGGCTACGGGCGGGCAAGGCCACGGGCTTGCTGGGGCTGAATGGATTTTTCTTCAACCGGCCGTGGGATGTGAACGGCGACAACTTTACCGACATCACCCTGCAAAACCGCCTGTCGCTGTTTAATAAGTGGGACTTTGAGCGGCGAAATAACCTGCCCGCCTCGGTAGCAGTGCGCCTGCTGACGGAGCGGCGCTGGGGTGGCGAACTACAGTGGCAGCGCAAATGGCTGGGCGGCGATAGCATCTATGGCGAAAGCATAGACACCCGCCGGGCCGAACTGATAGGCAACTATGGCCTGCAAAAGAACCTGCTGCTGGAGTACAGCTACAACTACCACTGGCAAGACAGCTACTACGGCCCCACCTGGTACAAAGGGCAGCAGCACACTGCTTTTGCACAACTGCGCTGGAGCAAAACCTTGGGCAAGCACCAGCTTTTAGCAGGCATCCCTTTCAGGTATTTGTGGTACGATGACAACACACCGGCTACGCAAAAACCCGAGGGCAACAAGCCGAGCCGCCAAACCATGAAAGCACTGTATGTGCAGGATGAAATACGCTGGAACGACCGATGGACTACCCTGCTGGGCCTACGCTACGAATATACCAACCTGCAAGGCGGTGTATTGGCGCCGCGGCTGGCCATCAAGTGGCAGGCCAATGAGCACCACACGCTGCGGCTGAGTGCTGGCAATGGTTTCAGGATTGTGAACCTGTTTACTGAAGACCATGCAGCGCTGAGCGGCTTCAGGGAAGTAGTGATAAAGAACGACCTGAAACCCGAACGCAGCTGGAATGCCAACCTGAACTATAGCGGCGATGTGCACCTGGGCAGTGGCGGCGTGCTGGGTTGGGATGCCTCTGCATTCTACACATGGTTCAGCAACAAAATCATCCCCGATTATGATACCGATCCGCAAAAAATAATATACGACAACCTGGAAGGCTATGCCGTGAGCAAAGGGCTGAGCGGGCAGCTGAACCTGACCCTCAAAAACGGCCTGCGGGCCATGGCCGGCATTACTTACATGGATGTGTATGTGGTAG